>NZ_JAMXXS010000045.1:0-17646 GCF_024129595.1 Acinetobacter lwoffii
ACGTGCCATTGAAAATATAGAAATAAAAATAACTCAAAGGAGGATTTTAAGTATTTAAAACCAATTCTTCAAATGAGGACACGCCCTAGTAGTATAGAGCCAAAATTATTTAATACAGCTTCCTTCATTCATAATTTTGTGAGCTAGCATTCCAGAATATTCAGCCAGTAATTGTAAGATCTCACGATCAGCACTTTTGTTAGAGAATAACTTTAGAGATTTATAGTGAGTCATATATAGATTTCCATTTTTCTAGAATACGCTGCGCCCAGTCTGCATGATAAGTATTTGATACAATGTAATCTTTTTTCGAAATATGGTTAATCATTATATATGACTGGATATTACAAACTTTGTTAATAAAGTCCTTTGGCCAACTTAAAGACTGTGACAAAATTGCAATTTTGAAAGATTCTAAGGTTTTGTTCAGGAAGATTTTATTTGCATTAACATCGTATGGTATCAGTAATGTGGAAATATTCTTTTTTCCATCAGAGGTATCAATTTCACATAAATAAAAAAGCTCATTATCTTCTCTGTCGAGTATTAGATTTACATAAAATCGGCGATTTTGACCATTAGTCAATTTATGCCCTCTGAATCGGCCATATTTTATGAAAGACTTATTATGAATTTGTTTGACTTTATAGCCTTTGCCTTCTATTTTTTTCAGCATTTTGCTAAGGTCTTGATAAGTTGAACTTGTAAAATTATTTTCTGCCTCTATGCTAAATCCTGGAAGGGTGCCTTCGTCTTCTCCTTCTCCACCAGCAAATGGTTGGTCCTCATGAAGAGCTTCCCTACTTGTATTTCGTCTTGTTATATTAATTTCTGAGCATGAAGTATTTAGTGAGATTTGTAGGTCTTCTATGGTATAAATTTCCCCCACAATATTTTTGAGTTGTGTAATTTCCTGATCAATATCAGCGTTAGCTTCATCATCAAATTTAGATTTATCCTGACTTGTCTGTTTTTTAGTATGCTGGTTTTTATCTAGTATGTCTTTAGCCTGTCCAAAACTTTTTTGGGATAAAAAATGAAATTTAACAGGTTTATGTATTCCTGTTTCTAAATTTCCGAATGAATTGATACGTTCGATCCGAAATATTTTGCTGTCTGAATAAATACATCCGTCAACATCAAGTTCAATGTTTTTGAGGATAGGAGCATCCATATCAAAATCATAGGCTTTAGATTGAGCTTGGTTTTTAATGGTTTTTTCATAAATACTTAAAAAAGATTGATTTAATTCAGGGTGTAATAAAATTAATGCTAGTTTTTTTAGAAAAACAGGGTCCTTCAGATCCTTGGCTGTTATTTTTCTGTTTGGTGCAACAAAAATATGAAAGGCTTCAGCATCATTACGATCAATTAAGACATCAGTTGTATATCTTTCAGAAAATAATGCAGCACGTAATAAATACGGATGAGAGAAAAAAAGATCTCGTGCGAGTACCAGTTTAGGTAATTGGATGGTCCACCCCTCCAAAGCATCTCCTGGATTGTGATATTGGAAACTGAAGCAGGGACGATTGCGATATGTCGGATGGGTATTTACAGTTGAATTTTCTGTATTGGTCTCGTTCAAAAATCCCAAATTGATTTGAGTGAGCTTATGGTTGACTAAACGTACAGGGAAAACACTGCTCAGTGGTGTTTTGTAGTGGTATAAAAGGATACTTTCAATTGGTCTTTTTGAATGAAAAAAACGCTTTTCTTCGGAATTGCGCATTGTAGTTTTAATATTGAAACGAGTTTTACCACGATGAGTTATCTGTGTTGCACTGTAGTATTGTGTTGCTTCAGGTAAACATACGAATGGAAGGTTAGCCACTTTTATTTCCCCATAATATTCTTAAAGAATCGACGTGCTTCTGGTGTCAATCGCTGCTCACTTAATCCAGATTCACGTAAAAAAACACTTGGTGGATAGTCTTTATTTTCAGTTTGTTGATGAATATAGGTTCGAGTCAGACGACGTATTTGGTAACAATCCACAGACTCAGCATAACGATCTAAAAAGACTGAAGTCAATGGGAAAAAATTCCAGTTTTTTTCAATCATACTCACTGAACCAAGTTGTCTAATAAAAAACTTTTTTGTCCATTGTGGGGAGTCTAGATCTTCTAATAATTCATCCCGTATTTTGATGAGTTGTTTAACAAACTGTCGATCTCGAGCTCTCCAGTCAATACGTGGTTTAGGGATAGAAGGCGGGGGAGTTAAAGCTGATTTATTGATAAATAATAGCCAATCTTTATGATTGCGATATAAGCGAGCATACAGTGAGCTATTTTGTTGGCGAGCCTGTTTGACAGGCCTTTCTAGGATTAATTTTGTCCATTGTTTTTGGTCCTCAGATAATGTTCGATCTACTTTATTATCCATACATATTGTTACTGTTGTGGTGGCTTCCTCTAGATCCATGGATGCTAGGTGAATATATTGCTTATATGTTTCAATCGGATTTTTCTCTGGAACAAGAGCTTTTAATACGATGAGGTGCTCAAGATAAGAAAATGCTTTACGATGTTTTCTTAATATATTTTTCAGCCAGCAGTTTTCACTATCTAAATCTGCTAATTGATAATATGCAAGAAAACTTTCGCCCCAATATTCAATGACTAATTGACGGACTTTTTCGTAATTGATATTTTTACGGCCTGATAGTAATTTGCTATCTTTTAAAATCAGAAAATAAGCATCTGATATAGTCGAAAAATCTGGAATACTAATGGATGTTGAATGAGCAAGTAGCTCTTCGATTAGTTCCGCAAGCTCGATATGGTGACGTGAGTCCTGAGGATTAAATGCAAGTTGTGAAGAGTCTTTCAGCGCATTCAAATGAGCAAAATAGAATTTTCGGTCTATCCCATTGCAAGGGATAGAACTCATAAAGAGCGGTTGCTTATGCTTTGTACAATACTCGTATCCAGTAATCTGCCAGCTACGTTTCCAGTAAACTTCTCCATATTGCTCCATCTGGTCTTTCCAGCAACCTGGACAGAATCTGAAAAAACTCACAGATTTGATCCGCGATGCATTTTTTCCCAATTTAATGTGCAGTGATTGATACTGTTCATTCCTTAATGCCTGCACAGCATAACTCATCATTGTTTTAGTTTGAAATAGTTGATAAATTGGTAATAGGGTATGTTGGCTGATTAAAATAAGTGCATCATATTGATCTGGTAAATAGCTGGCCAACCTGTCTAGATGAGAGGGTAAATCGTAAGTTGGTGTTAAGTTTCTGTTGTTGAATAATTCTTCGGTGAGATATTTTGGACTCAGAATCCCATTGTGAACAGCATAACGTGCAATTACGCTGTAAATCAGCTCATCCGGATATGGCATTGGAAAATTCGAAATCATAATACCGTGCTCTCCATTCTTTGTTGCTTAATGCAAAATTGGATGAGTAGGATCAAACAAATAGTGAGATGATTTTAATAACTCATAAACATCTACTTCCTGTTCTTGTGCCTGACTGAAAAAAATTCGTAAGTCATTGGCTTCAGTACTTTTCCATTCCTCCACTTTCATGACTTTACGAGAGGTCCTTGGCTTCCTTGCCGGAGTTGTGGTCTGAGGCTGGTCCAATTTATCTTTTGCTACAGAGCCGTCTAATACTTCCAGAATATGTTGGAGTAGTACCTGTAAGTTCTCGTTTGGATATTTTTTTAATGCAGAAGTGACATGCAGATCAATTGTAGCAGCGGGGTGACCTAAGGCCGTTAGCATACCTATCAGTGTGGAATAATGTGGTCCTAGATCTTTACGCTGTATTTCCGTTTTTAATGCAGCTTTGAAACGGTGTTGTTCAACATATTCCTCAATTTGAACTTGAGGGATCGTTAAGTCAGAATATCGTGCAATACGTGTGGGGTTGCCTGAGCGGAGTGCATCCAAAATATCGTGGACTGGCTGTAATTGTTCTTCGTAGACTTTTTTAAAAAGTTCAGATGTAATTTTTTCCAGACCAATGGTGATTGCATGAATCTGCACCAAGCAGAACAGTTTGACCACTAAATCTGGAATGCCCTGCGTATAATAATACCAAGTGTTTCTTAATTCATCGGTCAGTTCAGCTGGTTGTTGAACCCATTGATATTGCCACAGCTTGTTGGTGAAAGCATACCATTCAGAAATGATCATTTGATCAGGGGTGCTAGGATCGGGAGTGGGTGCTTCATTGCGCATAGGTTCCCAGATTAAAGAGCCTAATCCTGCACTGCGTCTAGCTGATCTTAAATCTTCTTGCAGAATTTCATTGGCTTTGGGTGTCCCAATCATCACAATTGGAATGGATGCCACATTCACAAGGGTGACAAAGAAATTAAGAATGATTTCAGCCCCGCCAGATTTTTTTGTATTCAAATGCTGGATTTCATCAATGATTAAAAGTCCAATAGAATAATTATTTGCGATAATTTTCATCTGCTGCAGCATAGCATTCACATTTAAGCGACTTCTGGTGAAACGATGCTCGAAGTTTGTATCTCCTAATGCTAAATCTACTGCTCTAAAAAAGTTTGAGCATAAGTTTTTTAAAGAGCTGTCATGCGGACAATCAATTT
The DNA here is from genome assembly GCF_024129595.1 of Acinetobacter lwoffii. GTDB lineage: Bacteria > Pseudomonadota > Gammaproteobacteria > Pseudomonadales > Moraxellaceae > Acinetobacter > Acinetobacter lwoffii_O. Next base: position 4,578 of record NZ_JAMXXS010000045.1, read on the forward strand.
TAAGGTAAACAATTTGTTTTAATCCCAGCTCTCTATGTTCAATCACTTGCGGGTAATAACGCAAAATTTTGTTCATTGTCGTTGTTTTACCGCTTCCCGAACATCCTATAATTGACATGCTAGTTGCAGTCGACTCTGGAGGTGCATAGCGGTAAGAGCTTTCATTTGATGGTTCTAGTTGCTGAAAAGCAGCGTGTAAATGTCGATGTCTATCCCCATTAGTGATGTTTCTGCTCACGTAACCTTGCCGGATCATGATAGAAATTTTTTGTTCAAGGGATAGATGTTTAGTCAGTGGTTGAAAAAAATCATGAGGCAACTGAGCAATCAGATGGATTCTTTCTGGTTGGGGTAAGAAACGCTGTTCTGGAATAAATTTCAGTTTCCCTCGTAGGTGTTTAATAACCGATTTCGTGTCAAGGATAGGCGGTAATTGAGTAATGAGAGGATTATCCCCATAGATATCTTCTATCGATGTGTTGACCGCGAGTTCATTATTATTCATTCTTCATCGTCCTCTTCAAATAATTGTCTCATTAAGTCTGGTTGACTGGTCAAATCCAGATTGCTGCTGTGAGATGGGGGGGGTGGAGGATTGTCTTGGTTGGGATGGATAGTCCGGATAGAATTGACGGACCTATTTTGGAGATGTTCCTCACGTTCCACCTGAATTGCTTCTTGTTTGTTCTGACGAATATCCCGAGTACGTTGTGCTTTAGAAAGTTGGTGAACTCCTGCTTGAGCCTGCCGGCTCTGTGCTGTGTGGATGATTTTGTCAGTAAAATCCTGTAATTCACTGATGGCTACAGACTTTAGTTGTGAATGCTGTTTTTCAACAGTTTTGATTGCTTTTTGAATTTGTTCAGCTTCCCACCAGGTCAGATGCTGATATTGACGTGAGGTATCACTTAAGTGCGCTTCCCAGTATTCCAACTTATTTTCATCAAAGAAAACATAAATGGTATTTACTGAGTATGGGTCAAAACCAATCCGCAACTTTTTCGGGCGGGATTTGGTCGTGTTACGAATAAACCAGCCTTGTTGATGCATTTCCAGACATTGATAGAGTAAGCCTTTGACTTTAAGTCCCTTGTCACTTAAGGAGGCGTCGGTCCTAGGTAACAAGCCAACATATAGTGATTTGTTATCCACTTGTCTTAACATCCCAGTACGGTGCTGTAGACCCCACTGCCAGAGCTTAAGGGGGATAGACGGCAGGTCAGTCGGCATATCGGCACTACGATCATATTTCGTCAAAATATCAAAATTATTGCGTAAAAAGACGCAGCTTAAGATGATTTTTCTGAACTCTTCCAGAGTTAGACAAGCTTCTAGTCGATAATCATGTCCGCCTTTCTTTTTTTCCTTGAATCCAGAAACAACACCAATATTCTCGTAGGATTTAAAGCGTGACTGAATGATTCCAAAAGCCCTCTCCACAATACCTTTGGCATCGCTTCGATACGGTGGCGCATTTTCAATACGAACAGAAAAATTTTTTTCAAGAAGTTCAATTTGATAGCCAATTAGTTCACCGCGGTCTGCAAGTATGGCACCAGGTAAACCATAAATAGGCCAGTCTTCTGGTTGTATTTGCAAGCCATAACTCTGACAGAATGTCACTTTATCTTGGATTGCAACGCTGAGGCATTGTATGGCTGTATTAAAGGAACTGTTTTCCATGCCGACATAAAGCCCAGTAATCATCCGGCTGAATACATCGATAACAATATATACGGTAGGTCGGCCAATAATCTGTGATGGATCCCGTGATGATACAAGGTAGATGTCAGCGATTGTTGAATCTATCTCATAACGTGCACCAGGACCATTTGCGTGCTTGGTCGCTGTTGAAGTCAGAGGTTTGTGATCTTTCAGAGTTTTCTGATTCTTCAGAATTTCCTTGGAATTGTTCTTATTTCTATATCGCTTATTATAAAAATAATAGAATTGGGCATAGGTTGGAATATCTGCGGCTTGCACTTGATGAAAGTGCTTAGAAAATAAATTTTTAAACCGAAGATAAGTTTCGTTAATGGATTGTTTTTTGACAGGAACTAAATACTCTTCGATGGCTTGCTTAAAATATAATTCAACCTGTTCAGTGACATTCTTACCTTCATTCGATTCATAAATGCGTGGTCTGCCAATTTTTTTATCACCTATAGCTCTTTTTTGGCCTTTTCCACCTGAGTTTTCATAGTCCGGTACCAAAGCATTTATAGTTTGACCACGTTGCCAGTAGCGTCTTAGGAGTCGTAGGATTTTATTAATTGATACTTCTTTTTCTAGATGTATAGTTTTAATTTTTGCAGTCCTGATTTTTGCATTGATAAGAACTTGTTCATCATTAATTAAATCTTGAATAATAAAAAAGTTTTCATCTCTTTTTTTGAGTTGAATAGAATCCTCACTCAAGTTTAATCGTTTTAAGTGTTCATAAGGATCTTGTGCTGGTATTAGGCTTTGATCATCTGAGAGAGTTTGAAGTTCCTTAGACAAAATGAGTTCAGGAAAAGCATTTTTATTATCAATCGCAATCCATACCGTATACTGCGGTAAGAATTTGAGTATTCGGTATTGTGTTGAATTCAAGATGTAAACTGAATTAATTAGTTGCATGGACTGTATTCTCATTCTGGAGCAAATTACTTGCATGAATATCAGAGAGTTTAAGCTCCAAGTACGAAATTTCTAGATTAAATTGAAGTATTCGCAGTGCGAATAATTTTCTAAACAATGCGAGCGTCGCTCCGATACCCATTTTTTGAGTTTGGTCAGAATGCTTACAAAATTGGATTAATGAGCTTTGAGGGTACTGGCTAATTTCTTCCATAAAATAAACTGCTTGATCAATCATGTGATTTGTTATTTCAAGGTCATTTTTTTCTACATACAGCCATTTAATGTTCTCTAGTACCGTAGCAGGAATGTCTTTTTCAGTAATCAGTTTGAACGGCGTATTGTGCTCTTCTTCCCAGTAACGACGTTTAATTTCTAATGACTCAATAACATGAGCTTTATTCAGATCCTTGCTGTAAAGAGTGTCAAGGGCTATAGAAAACTTACCAAAATCAACTAAAAAATCTGAAGATAGGGTAAAAGGTATATAGTCAACCGATACTTTTTTCATTCGGAAACGAGAACAGATGGAGTTAAGATCATAGATATCCAAAGGATAATGTTCGCGAATATCTGTAACGTTCTGATTCCAGTCAAGCAGTAAAAAGGTAGATAGCTCTAGATCAGAAAATAAGTGATGAAGACGTTTACTGACACGGCCTTGTACTCTGTGAGAGCGACCAATTGAACTGAAGTTTTGAACAGTTTTACAAGGTTTATAGTCGCGTCCATGGCCCTGGCCATACCCTTCTGTTACTAGTTCTTCATAGTTTTTTATAATTTTTGCCATACAGAAGACCTGTGGATTTTGGTGGATAATTAATCATATCTGAAGGGGGGTAATTTTATATTTGGCAAAAACATACAAACTTAAATATATTTATATACAAACAAAATTTTATAATTTTTATTTAATTATTTATTTAATTCAGTGACTTAATAATTAATCCAGTATTTTAATGCTCAATTGATGAGTTTAAAAAACGTTGATGATAGGCAAAAGTATTCAAATTACATCTTAGTAAACATCGTTGCATATTCTTATGTAAACCAACTGCATATTCAGACTCAAACCCGACCATTCATTCTGGTTCATAGTAAAATGCTTATTTTCTATTCCAAATATTTTAGAACAAAATATGTAAATTTGGATCTTAAAGTACTACCTTAATCTGCTATAATTTGTACATCATTATGATGTACAAATTAGTAGAAAATATGGCTAACTTAGCAACAGAACGAATCAGTGTTCGTTCAACCGTAGATGCAAAGAATGTAATTGAGCAAGCTGCGAATTTATTGGGTCTTAGTGTGAGTTCCTTTATGATCCAATCCTCATTTGAACGAGCAAAAGAATTACTTAAATCTAATCACGAGTTAAAAGTAAATAATGCTGATCGTGATATGTTAATGAATTTGCTTGAAAATCCGCGCCCTGCAAATGATGAGATGAAAAATTTAATGAGTTTATTGGATGAAAATTGAGGTTTTACAAGCCCATCATCAGAAAAAATCATTTAATTGTGGGCAAGGTGATTTAAATAAGTTCATAAAACAATACGCATCCCAACATCAGAAATCAGGAACAAGTAAAACCTATGTTGCTATTGATGATGATGCACAGGTGAGGGGGTTTTATTGTCTATCAAGTACCTCTATAGGATTTGATGGGGTTGATGCTGTTCTCACTAAACGATTACCTCGTTATCCCTTACCTTGTGTGGTTGTGGGGCGCTTTGCCGTTGATCAAGCAGCACAGGGGCAAGGAGTTGGAAATGTACTTTTAGCACATGCTCTTAAACAAATTTCAAAAGTTGCTCAAATTATTGGTGTTAATTTTGTTGTAATACATGCTAAGGATCAAAAAGCTATGGAGTTTTATCAGCGGTTTGGCTTTATCTCGTTAACATCAAATCCATTAACATTAATATATCCAGTGAATGAAATACCTCATTTTAAATAAGGTGGGCTGCTAGCTAGTAACAGGAATAGCTAATAGTATTCAGAGTTTGCACATAGTTCCTTATCCCTTATTTTGCTTTATGACCAAATATTGCGTCTAATTATGGTAATTTAATTAAGTTTGTTTTATTTTTTATTATAAGTTGTTGATATATATTATTCATTGTTTTTAAATTTTAGAATTAAGTTTGTATTAAAATTTGGTATCCTGAATTTTAGGTGAAATTAAGTTTGTATTAAGTATTGGATTCTTCCACTTTAAAATACGAATTCTTGCTCAGAAAGGCGAAGCATACTTTAAATAAAAATGGAATGTTTTCAAGGTGAGGTCAAAAAGGGATGCTTTTTGAATCTAGGGTGGGATTTTTACATATTTATATTATTGAATATATTGGTAATAATTTTATATTTCTGGTGTGATGCTAATTTGAGTTTAATTATATTAAAAACCCTGTAGACTTGGTGTAGAACCACTAGGTCTACAGGGTAGGGTTTTGTTTGTTCATTTCATTAATGTACAAACTAAAATAATTAAATCTAAACTTAATTATTTGATACAAACTTAATTATACGAACACACCAGCCTCGATTCAATTTTAATTATTCTACAGTAACCGATTTTGCCAGGTTGCGTGGCTGATCCACATCCGTACCACGTAGCACTGCCACATGATAAGAGAGTAACTGCACCGGGATGCTATACACAATCGGTGCCAGTACTGCATTTACTGATGGAATATGTACCACGTGCTTGCGCTCTTTGGCTTTAATGCCACTGTGTTCATCAGCAAAAACAAACAGTTCACCACCACGTGCCTGAACTTCTTCCATATTGGATTTCAGTTTGTCCAGCATGTCATCTTGTGGCGCCAGAATCACCACCGGCATGTCATTGTCGACCAGTGCCAATGGCCCATGTTTCAGCTCACCTGCAGCATAACCTTCAGCGTGAATATAGGAAATTTCTTTCAGCTTGAGTGCACCTTCCAGAGCGATCGGGAAATGCGTACCACGGCCCAAAAACAGGCAATGCTGCTTCTCAACAAACAATTCAGAGAGACGTAAAATTTCATCGTCATGACGCAAGGTATCCAGAATCACTTTAGGCGTATGCCAAAGTTCTGTGGTGATCTCCGTCATTTGTTCTGTAGAAATAGTATTTTTCACAGAACCGATTTTGAGTACCAACAGCATCAATGCAGCAAGCTGGGTGGTAAAGGCTTTGGTTGAAGCCACACCAATTTCAGGGCCTGCCAGTGTCAATAGACTATGCTGAGTTTCACGCACCATCGAAGAGGTTGCTACGTTACAGATGGTCATCGTAGTGATGTCCAGGCCTTTAGCTGCCGCACGTTTTTGTGTATCACGTAATGCAGCTAAAGTATCAGCAGTTTCACCAGATTGGGAAATACACACATATAGCGTGTGATTCACAATCACCGGCGTGCGATAACGGAATTCGCTAGCAATCTCGACTTGGCAAGGCAGATCAATCAGCTGTTCAAACCAGTATTTGGCAATCATGCCAGCATGATAGCTGGTACCACAGGCAATAATCTGGATTTGCTGGATTTTTGCAAAGTCTTGTTCCGCACTGGCAAGGAAGTCTTCGCGCAGGTCATTGCCATTTAAGGCTTGGGAAATGGTCTGTTTAATCGCTTCAGGCTGCTCATAAATTTCTTTGAGCATATAGTGCTTGTATTCACCTTTAGACGCATTGCTGACCGCAGCATCCAGTTCCTTGACCGGACGATCCATCAGCTGACCATCGACAAAGACTTCAATCGTGGTGCGGGTCAAACGGGCAATATCACCTTCTTCCAGGTAGATAAAACGGTTAGTAATTGGAAGTAAGGCTAATTGATCTGAACTAATGAAGTTTTCACCAATCCCGACACCAATCACCAGTGGAGAACCTTCACGCACGGTAATCAGTTCATCCGGGTGGTCAGTATGTACGATGCCCAGTGCATAGGCACCTTTCAATTGCGGAACCACTTGGCGTACAGCTTCTAACAGACTCGGGGTAGATTTCAGTGCATCATTGATCAGATGGGCAACCACTTCAGTATCAGTCTGTGAGGTAAACACATAGCCCAAAGCTTCAAGATCATCTTTGAGTTCCTGATAGTTTTCGATAATTCCGTTATGCACCACTGCCACATTTTCAGAAATATGCGGATGGGCATTTTCTTCAGTCGGTTTGCCATGGGTCGCCCAGCGTGTATGCGCAATGCCGAGTGAACCGCTAATCTGGGATTCATTCACCGCCTGTTCAAGGTTTGCGACCTTACCGACACGGCGTTCACGCAGGACCTGGCTATTATTAATCAGTGCCAAACCTGCTGAATCATAACCCCGGTATTCCAGGCGTTTTAAGCCTTCGATCAAAATATTGGTAATGCTACGTTCTGCAATGCCACCAACGATACCACACATATTTATTTCCCTTATTTCTTGATTTTTTGCGGACGTGGATAGTTTTCTTTGGCAAATTGCTTAGAGCGCTCTACTGCCAAACAGTTGTCTTCCACATTACGGGTAATCGTTGAGCCTGCACCTACAGTGGCGCCATTGCCAATTTTCACAGGTGCCACTAATGAACTGTTCGAGCCAATAAAGGCCTGATCACCAATAATCGTTTTAAATTTATTTGCACCATCATAATTACAGGTAATGGTTCCTGCACCGATGTTTGCACCACTGCCAACTTCTGCATCACCCAGGTAGGTAAAGTGGTTGGCTTTAGAGCCTTGACCAATCGTGGTATTTTTAACTTCAACGAAGTTACCGATATGTACCTCAGCTGCGAGTTTTGCACCCGGACGGAGTCGTGCAAAAGGTCCAATTTGGGTATCTTCCCCAACGATGGCGCTATCGAAAATGCTATATGGCTGAACCTTGGTGCCAGCTGCAATCTTGGTATTCTTGATAATACAGCCGGCGCCAATTTCAACGTTGTCGCCCAGCTCGCAATCACCTTCGATAATCACATTGATATCAATGCGGACATCCTGACCGACAGTTAAATTGCCACGCAAGTCAAAGCGGCTTGGATCAATCAGATGTACACCTTGATGCATTAGCTGTTTGGCTTGATAAGCCTGGAACTGACGCTCTAAAGCAGCGAGCTGCACACGGTCATTTACCCCTTCAACTTCGAAAGCCTGCTCAGGTTCTACCGATGCAACTTGCATACCATCTGCCAAAGCCATCGCGACGATATCCGTCAGGTAATATTCACCTTGAGCATTGTCATTACTTAAACTTGGCAGCCATTGATGCAGTTTGGCATTGCTGACCGCATAAATACCGGTATTGATTTCTTTAATCTGACGTTGCTCTTCGGAAGCATCTTTGTGCTCCACAATGGCCTGGATTTCACCATTTTCACGTACAATACGACCATAACCATTGGCATCCAGCAGGGTAAGCGTCACCAGACCAATACCGGTTTCTGCAGTGGCATCGAGTAATTTTTGCAAGGTCACAGGATTAATGCAGGGTACATCGCCGGAAAGAATCAGCGATACGCCGTCGTGAGGCAGGACAGGCAAGGTCATCTGTACCGCATGTCCGGTACCCAGCTGTTCAGCCTGTTCTACCCATTTAATATCCTGTTGTGCAAATGCTGTTTGAACAAGGTCACCACCATGACCATAAATGGTAATAATATTATCTGCGTTTAATTTTTTTGCCGTTTCAATGACATGACCCAGTAAAGGACGTCCTGCAAGAGGTTGTAATACTTTCGGTAAGCTTGAACGCATGCGCGTGCCTTTACCTGCAGCAAGAATAATAACAGTCGTTGACATGTTCTAATCCTAAATATGGCTTATGCCACGGTGAAGTAAAAATAAAGCAAAATACAAATAGCTGCCCAAAGGCCGGCAATAATGTCATCCAGCATGATGCCGAAGCCACCGTCCACTTGACGGTCAACCACCCGGATCGGCCAAGGTTTCCAGATATCAAATAATCTGAATAGCGCAAAACCGATGAATAACCATAACCAGTTCATCTGGCCTAAGTAGATCAGGGGCAAAAATGTGATGGATTGTCCTGCAAATTCATCCCAGACGATGCGGCCATCATCATGAACACCCATGACCTTGGCAGTATGTCCGCAGATATATATGCCAATCAGGGACATGATAGCAATGGCAAAAACACTGTTTAGAAAACCAAGATGCAGCCAAATAGGAATAAATAAAAGTGCAAAGGCCGACCCAAATGTACCGGGTGCTTTAGGTGCCAGACCGGAACCAAAACCAACCCCACTAAAGACAATCAGTCGGTCGATCCATGACATGGCTTTAAAATTAATCACAGGTTTATGCAAAATGTTGATACCCATTAAATTGAAGTGAATGATCTACGCCATCTTTTTCAAAAGTTAAGCCGTGTTGCTGCTGAATTGTGCCGATTATACTAATCGAAACATCAAGTTGTTTTTGCAATAATTTTTCGTAATTTTGCGGGCTTATTGTAAAGCATAATTCGTAATCGTCGCCACCAGCGAGGGCATATTGCCATTTTTGCTCATTGTTTAAGGCATGCAGGGTAGGACTGATCGGTAAGTTTTCGAGTTGCAGCTTTGCACCGACTTGAGAAGCTTTGAGAATATGTCCAAGATCTTGTGCCAAACCATCCGAGATATCAATCATGCTATGCGCCAGACCTTTTAGGGCGGCACCGAGCTGACAACGTGGCGTTGGATAGTCCAGACGTTTTTGTAGTGGATGACCAAGATGCTGTAGTGCAAAAGCTGCATCACCGACAGTTCCACTGACACAGATCAAATCACCCGGTTTTGCACCTGAGCGTGTAATGGCTTGACCAATGTCCACCCAGCCTAATGCAGTAACAGACAGGGTTAAATGAGGACTTTGAGTGGTATCACCACCGATTAAGTTCACGCCAAATTGATCACAGCAATCGTACAAACCCTGACTAAAAGCTTTTAGCCAGTCATGATCAATTTGGGGTAGGCTCAATGCGAGTAAAATACTGTGCGGGGTTGCGCCCATCGCGGCAATATCAGATAAATTGACAGCCACAGATTTCCAGCCAATCGCATGCGGATCGGTGTCTATTGGAAAATGGCGTCCAGCAACCAGTGTATCGGCACAGATGACCAGTTGTTGCTGAGGCGGAGGGGTGAGCAAGGCTGAATCGTCACCGACGCCTAAATCGACAGAACGGGTATTCTTGCGATTGAAATAAGTGTCGATAATCGAAAATTCAGCCATACAACAATTCGACTTTAATTAGTTGGCTTGTTGCTTTTCTGCTGCACGTAAAGTTGTCGCTAAACGATCCAATACACCGTTGATGTATTTGTGGCTGTCGGCACCGCCAAAATGTTTAGCCAGCTCGATCGCTTCGTCTAGAACCACACGATATGGAATCTCAAGATGTTCTTTGAGTTCATACGCGCCTAGACGCAAGGTTGCGAGTTCAACACCATCCAGTGCTGAAAGTTCACGATCGAGTACCGGAATTAAGAGCGCATCCAATGCTTCATGATTGGCAACCACTTGAGTCAACAATTCATGATAATAGCTCAGATCCACTTTGTGCATGGCATTTTCCACACGCGTACGTGCTTCAATCTCATGCACCGGATTGTGGCTCATCTGCCATTCATAAATTCCTTGTACAGCAAAGCGACGTGCTTTACGTTTTGCTGCATAAGTTGCTTGAAGTGTTTGCGACATAGCGTTAAATAGCCTTTAACAAGTTAACCATTTCAATCGCAGTCAGGGCAGCTTCGCTACCTTTATTGCCTGCTTTTGTTCCAGAGCGTTCAATCGCTTGTTCAATACTGTCCGTAGTGAGTACACCGTTAATGACAGGCAAGCCAGTGTCCAGGCCAACCACGCCCAAACCTTTGGCACATTCGCCTGCAACGAAATCGAAGTGAGGCGTGCTACCACGAATCACGGCGCCAAGCGCGATGATGGCATCGAAACGATCTGAAGCTGCCAGTTTTTTCGCAACTACAGGAAGTTCCCAGGCACCAGGTGCATGAACAACAGTGATATTATCCTCTGATACACCATGACGTTTCAATGTATCAATGGCACCTTCTAACAGATGTTCAACCACAAAGCTGTTAAAACGACCAACTAAAATCGCATAACGGTCTTCGTTCGCGAGATGTAACATACCTTCAATACGGCGAACTGCCATAACAACCTCGATGATTTCTTAAGATGTTTGTTGTGCGGTGATGTATTCCACCACTTCTAAGTTAAAGCCTGATAGTGCATTGAAACGCAATGGAGAGCTCAGCAGTTTCATTTTTTCAACGCCTAGATCACGCAAAATTTGTGCACCCACACCAATGGTCTGATACTGCTGAGACAGTGCAGAATTTGATTTTACATTTTTTGGCGCTTTAAGGGTATCTAATGCTGGACCCAAATCCTGTAAATGGCGTTGACCAATCCAGACCAGTACACCACGATCACTGTTGGAAATTTCTTTCAGGGCGCGATCCAGGTTCCAGGCCGGCTCGCCATCCTGTTTTTTCAGTTTGAGCAAGTCGCGGGTCGGGTTAAAACCATGTACACGCACCGTGGTCACGCCCTCTTTAGGCTCACCTTTGACCAAGGCCAGATGGATATCCGGATTGCCCAGTTCACGATAGCGGTACAGGTCAAAGCTGCCGTATTCAGTCTCAATACTTTGCTGATCGATACGCTCAACCGTCTGTTCATTGGTCATGCGGTAATGAATCAGATCGGCGATCGTCCCGATTTTCAGGCCATGCTTTTCAGCAAACACTTCCAGATCCGGACGGCGCGCCATCGTGCCATCTTCATTGATGATTTCACAAATCACAGAAGCCGGTTCCAGTCCTGCCAAACGGGAAAGATCACAACCTGCCTCAGTATGTCCGGCACGGTGCAATACACCACCTGGTTGCGCCATCAGCGGGAAGATATGTCCTGGCTGTACAATATCTGCCGGTTTGGCATGAGCAGCCACAGCAGTTTGAATTGTATGAGCACGTTCAGCCGGAGAAATACCGGTAGAAATACCTTCAGCCGCTTCAATCGACAAGGTGAAATTGGTCCCATGCTGGGCGCCGTTGGCATCAACCATCAAAGGCAGATTCAACTGCTGGCAACGCTCTTTACTTAAAGTCAGGCAGACCAGACCACGTGCATGGGTGATCATGAAGTTGATGTCTTCAGGACGTACGTGCGTGGCAGCAATCACTAAGTCGCCTTCATTTTCACGATCTTCATCATCCATCAGGATGACCATTTTTCCTGCACGGATATCTGCTACAAGCTCTTCAACAGTATTGAGCGGCATCAACCTTCACCTTCTTTTTTGATCTTGATCAGACCGAATCATGACATTATTGGGTACATAGTCTAACGCTTTTTAAGCAATTTTGCCTATGCTTATTAGTTTCCCTATAGTGGTTCAATGTTATACACAGTCTTGGGAATCATGAAAAGCCGACTTTAAATGAAAGCCAGGGCTTTATGCAGGTTTTTTGAACAGTTAAAATGCATAAAAAATGAAAAACTTAGGCGAAGTCCTTCTAAGTTAAAGTATTAATTTGTTTTTTATACAGTTTTATTCCTGTTTTTGTGATTTTCAGACTTTTATTTTGCTGATCAACGATCAAGAGCAGAAAAATTTACCACATATTAAAAAACTTGAATAAAACAAAAAAGCGAACCGCAGTTCGCTTTTGAGAAAATTCATACTTAGAAGAAACCAGCCGGTTTGGTTGAATAACTCACCAGCAAGTTTTTGGTTTGCTGATAATGATCTAGCATCATTCTATGATTCTCACGACCAATGCCTGATTTTTTATAACCACCGAAAGCCGCATGCGCAGGATAGATGTGATAACAGTTGGTCCATACCCGACCCGCCTGAATAGCACGACCAGCGCGGTAGGTGGTATGTGCCGAACGTGACCAGACACCGGCACCGAGTCCGTAAATCGTATCGTTGGCGATCTTGATCGCATCGTCGAAGTCTTTAAAGGTGGTCACAGCCAGTACAGGTCCGAAGATTTCATCCTGAAAGGTCTTCATGTCATTGGTGCCTTTAAAGATGGTCGGTTCAATATAGAAACCTTGACCGACTTCCTGACGTGCTTCACCGCCAGTCAGGATCTGTGCACCTTCTTCACGGCCAGTGGCAATACAGCCCAGAATCTTGTCCTGCTGTTCCTGAGAAGCTTGCGCGCCAATCATAGTATCAGTATCCAGTGGATGACCGGTTTTAATGCGTTGTACCCGTTCTACTGCACGCGCTAAAAACTCATCGGCAATACTTTCCTGTACCAAGGCCCGGGAAGGGCAGGTACAGATTTCACCCTGGTTCAGGGCAAACATGGCAAAGCCTTCCAGAGCTTTATCCAGATAATCGTCTTCCTGATCCATGATGTCGGCAAAGAAAAGATTTGGTGATTTACCGCCGAGTTCCAGAGTCACCGGAATAATATTTT
>NZ_JAMXXS010000046.1:0-17276 GCF_024129595.1 Acinetobacter lwoffii
GCTCGAAAATCATTTTAAAGCCTTTGATTTGACTTTCTTTTACCTTAATAACGGATTTGTTTAACGCCAGCATACTTTTTGAAACACCACCGGGAAAATCAAAACCTATAACGAAGATCGTGGTTTTGGTTTTATTCAGATCGAAGGGCAATCCAAAGATTTATTTTTCCATGTCAAAGACTTTCCCAATAAAAATATTCCGCCAAAAATGGGGGAAAAATTAAAGTTTTTGATTGTGGAAGATAATGGAAAGTTTAAGGCAAACCATATTATTCGCTTGGATATTAAGCAAGAAGTTCCTGTTACACAAAACAATGATCTACATGGAGATACTGAAACCAGAGCTTCTCTACGTTATGAAAAGAAAAAATCATCAACTACATCAAAAATAATCACAATATCAGGACTGGTGATTATGGTGATTCTTGCTGTTCTTGTTTATAACAAATACCAAAGCTACCAAGTTCAAAAACAGCAAAAGCTGGAAGGACTGATGGTAGAGCAGCAACGAATTGTCGCTGAACAGCGAGCAGCGCAAGGTGATCTACCTATGCAAGGATTATCTGAGCAGGGCAGGAAGAACCTGGAAAATCAAGGCACTGAGTTAAGAAGCCAAAGTAACCCAGTTAATTCGAAAACTTCAGAAACGACTTCGCCATCTGTATCTCAATTTAAATGCGATGGTCGAGAACACTGTAGTCAGATGGGTTCTTATGAGGAAGCATTATTTTTCATTCGTAACTGTCCAAATACTAAAATGGATGGTGACGGCGATGGGATACCATGTGAAAGTCAGTTTTGATGAATCCTAAAAAAAGCACCTGAAGGTGCTTCTAATATTTTAGCTTTCACAAAAATTCATAAAGGCTCTCAGACCTGGACCCTGATATTTCTGGCGATGTACCAGCATGAACAGCGGACGAGTCAGCGACCAGAATGGTGTATCCAGAATTACCAGTTGACCTTTTTCACGTAAAGGCTCAATCGCAAGTTTGGAAATGCAGGACATACCAATTCCGCCCGCTACAATTTTTAAAATCGCTTCATTATGACCGAGTGTTAGACGGATATTGGCATCTGGTACATCTTTCAAGATGGCATTGTCAAACACCTCACGGGTACCTGAACCTTCTTCACGCAAAATCCATTCTACAGATTTGAAATCTTCAGCGGTTAGTTCACGGTTCAATTGCGCAAGAGGGTGGTCTGGCGCACAGCACACAGCCAGCTCATCATCACGCCAATGGATACATTGGAGCTGTGGCAAATGACATGAACCTTCAATTAAGGCAAGATCCAGCTGGAACTGATTCACCGCTTCAATCATTTGACGGGTATTACCGACTTGAAGCTGTAAATGTGCTTGCGGCTTGATTTTCAAGAAATCGGCCATTAGGTCAGGAATCAGGTAATCTGAAATCGTCAGGGTTGCACCTAAACGTAAATCGATACTTTGAAGCTCACCTTTAGCGACTTGTTCAAAAGATTCACAACGACCTAAAATTTCCAGGGCTTGAGGGAGAAGAAAGCGCCCCAGGTCATTCAGCTGTAAACGTTTGCCTAGACGGTCAAATAGTGGAGCACCCAGACCATCTTCCAGATCTGCTAAAGCCATACTAGCCGCACTTTGTGTAAGCTTGACGGCATCGCTAGCCTTCGTTACGGTACCCTCTTGTGCCACTGCTACAAAAACAGCCAATTGGCGTAAAGTCATGCGCATGAGTAGAGCCTTAACATTTAAAAAATATTAATAAATTATGTTGCCATGCTACCATGAGCACAGTCTTTCATGCCACGTTGAAATCATGTCAATTGAAAAATTTACCCGAGAAAAAGTTTTATCTGTACACCGTTGGACCAATACATTATTTAGTTTTACGATGACACGCCCGGCACATTTTAAGTTTACCGCAGGGCAGTTTGCGCGTATTGGTTTGCAAGTGGGGGATGAACTGGTGGTTCGTGCCTATTCGGTAGTGTCATCTCCTTTTGATGAAACTCTGGAGTTTTTCTCGATTGTCGTTCCAGAAGGTAAATTTACTTCCAATTTACAGCACCTCAAAGTCGGGGATGTGCTGCATCTGGAAAAAATTCCTTATGGTTATCTGACTCTGGCACGTTATCAATTGCCTTTGCCTAAAGACTTGTGGTTACTGGGTACCGGCACGGGGCTGGCACCGTTTATTTGTATGTTGCAAGACTTTGAAACCTGGAGAAAATACGAAAAAATCAATCTGGTTTATAGTGTGCGCACCCGGGCAGAACTCGCTTATGTAGACCGGATTCAGGAAATCGCCGAGACCTTTGGTGAAGGACATACCGGTTTTAAGTTTATCCCGATTATTACCCGTGAGCCTGATGCACCTTTGCACGACCGTTTACCGATTTTGATTGCCAATGGTGAGCTGGAAAAGGCAGCAGGTATCGCGTTTAATCCGGAAACGACGCATGTCATGCTTTGTGGTAACCCGGATATGGTCGATGATACCAAAGAAGCTTTAAAAGCCCGTGGCCTGACCATGAACCGCCGTGGTGAAGGCAATATTGCAGTCGAGAATTACTGGTAAGGCTGAATCGCTCTTCGGCAAAAGCTCATCCCAGGATGAGCTTTTTTGTGTGAACGACAAAATGTAAAAAATTAATAAATTAGTGCAGAATCTTGTTTAGGAATTGCTGGGCACGTTCACCACGCGGGGTATTGAAGAAGTCATCTTTAGTGCAATCTTCTACAATTTTGCCCTGATCCATAAAAATCACCCGATTCGCCACCTGTCGGGCAAAGCCCATTTCATGGGTGACACACATCATGGTCATGCCTTCCTTAGCCAGTCCGACCATGACATCAAGTACTTCAGTAATCATCTCTGGATCAAGTGCAGATGTCGGTTCATCAAACAACATGGCAATCGGATCCATACTCAGTGCACGGGCAATCGCAACACGTTGCTGCTGTCCTCCAGAAAGTTGTGCCGGATATTTATTGGCTTGCGCACTTAAGCCGACACGATCCAGATAGGCAAGACCTTTCTGTTTGGCTTCGGCTTCAGAACGGCCCAATACCTTGATCTGGGCAATGCTCAGGTTTTCGGTAATGCTGAGATGCGGGAACAATTCGAAATGTTGGAAGACCATGCCCACACGGCTTCGTAGTTTATTTAAATTGGTTTTCGGATCATTAATTTTAATCCCATCGACCAGAATATTGCCTTGCTGAATAGGTTCTAGGCCATTGACGGTTTTAATTAGGGTGGAGTTTCCTGAGCCTGAAGGGCCACAGACAACAACAACTTCACCTTGCCGGATCTGCGTCGTACAGTCAGTCAGTACCTGGAAATCTTTATACCATTTACTGACATGCTGGAGGTCAATCATGACTTTGGCTTCGCTCATACAGTTAACCTCTGTTGTAATTTTTTCACGATATAGGTAGCGATCATGCTGACGGTGAAATACACCAAACCGGCAAAAAGAATATATTGGGTCAGTAAAGACATCAGGTCACCCCGGACATAATTGGTACGGAAAAAGTCCAGCAGGCCAATCGCATAGACCATGGTGGAATCCTGAAACAAAATAATGGTCTGTTGTAATAACAGGGGTGTCATTTTGCGAAAAGCCTGAGGCAGCACAATCAGCCGCATGGACTGGCTATAGTTCATGCCCAGTGCAGAGGCGGCATCGGTTTGTCCCTTAGGAATGGACTGAATCCCGGCACGGACAATTTCGGAAAAATAGGCCGCTTCAAACAGCATAAAGGCAACAATACTGGACACCAGTGCCGTATCCATGGTCAGGTAGTTTCCAGTTACCCCGGTATAGATAAAGGGCACAGCGAAATAGAACCACATCAGCACCAACAGCAGGGGAATCGAACGGAACAGATTCACATAGCCTTTGGCAATCCAGTTCAATACCCGGATTGACGACAGCCGCATCAAGGCGAGCAAGGTACCAATCAAAACTCCGCCAACGGTGGCAAAACATAAAACTTTTAAGGTGATACTGAAACCATGCCAGAGGGCCGGTGCTGATAACTGTAAATCCTGAAAAAATGCAGTAAACCATTCCATTATTTCGCTCCTGCAATCAGACCAGGCACCTGAAAGCGCTTTTCCAGGAAGTTCATTAAGCCTATTAAGCAGACATTAATCAGGATAAAAATCAGTGTGACGTAAGTATAAATCTCAATGGTATTTTGGGTATATTCGCTGATGGTTTTCATCTGGGAAATGATTTCTGCAACCCCAACCAGTGAAGCCACCGAAGTATTCTTGACGCAGTTGGTCAGTTCAGAACTGAGCGGTGGCAAGATCAGGCGGAAAGACTGCGGTAAAATCACATAGCGGTATAATTGTGCGGTACTAAAACCCATGGCATAGCCCGCATTGACTTGCCCGGGTGGGATGGCTTCAATTCCGGTACGTACCTGTTCGCAAACCCGCGCTGCGGTAAACAGCCCCAAGCCGATACTGGCAGAAATTAGCGCCGTGGTATTGGCGCCTAAATCATTGATCCACCAGTTGTGAATGCTGTCCGGTAGAAAGTCGGGCACCACATAAAACCAGATAAATAACTGGATCAGTAAAGGTATATTACGGAAAATAGTGACGTAAGTAGTCCCAATTGCTCGAGCCGTAGGACTGGGTAAGGTCCGCATGATGCCCAGAAGACTACCCAGGAGCATGGCAATCGACCAGGCCACAATCGCAATCACGGCCAACCAGCCGATGCCAGTCATAATCCAGTTGAGATAGGTGCTATCGCCAATCCCGGTCGGCTGTAATAAGACACCCCAATTCCAGCTGTAATTCATCGCAACTCCAACAAATATGCTCAGGCAGATCATGCCCAAGCAATGTGGATAAAATTTAGAACTTATTGATCACGGTCATGCGGGTTGCTAATCAAGCTTTTTAAGTCGTCCGACATGGCAAAGTTTAGATTGATATTTTTCGGTGGAATGGGCGACTGGAACCATTTTTTATACATATTGTTGATTTCACCTGAGCTATACGTGGCTTTAATCGCGTCATCGACCACCTGCTTAAATTTGGTGTCGCCTTTACGGAGCATACAGCCGTAAATTTCATTGATTGGCGCAGTCCCGACAATCTGCCATTGCTCCGGATTTTTAGCCTTGGATTTTTCTCCGGCCAGCAGAATGTCATCCATCATAAAGGCTGCAGCACGGCCACTTTGTAGCATTAAAAAAGATTCTGCATGATCTTTGGCGGAAATGATTTCACCAATGCCCAATTCTTTTTCATGCTGACGGATATAACGTTCCGATGTGGTACCGGCCGTGGTCACCAGCTTTTTGCCTTTCAGATCGCTAAAGTCCTTGATTCCGGAATCGGTTGCGGTTAACAGGCGAGAACCCACTTCAAAGAAGCCGACCGAGAAATCGACCTGTTGCTGACGTTCCTTGTTGTTAGTCGTCGAACCACATTCCAGATCTACTGTACCGTTGGAGACCAGTGGAATCCGGTTCTGGCTGGTCACCAAGTTATAACGGATTTTTAAATCAGGAAGATTCAGCTTCTGTTTAACGGCTTCGACCACTTTCAGTTGCAGGTCATGCGCATAGCCAACCGGCTGATTCGGGTTGTCGGCAATATAGGAAAATGGAATCGAGGAGTCGCGATAACCTAGAACAATGGTGCCGGACTGTTTAATTTTATTCAGTGTGCCGGAAGCATTCTCGCCACTTTGCTGATGATTTGGCGCCTGATTATCACTACAGGCACTCAGTCCCAAGGTCAGGGCACTGACACACAGCAGCGTGGCGAACTGATATTTTGATTTCATCGTAAAACTCCATTTTTCAATTATTATGCTTGAGCCGATTTCTAATGCTGAGACTGTATTTGGATTATTGCTATAAAGTCTAAGTGCTCGTTTATATTCATCTTAGGGGATAAATCCAGCATGACTCAAGCTGAATTTATTGCTGAAATGTTACTGAATCAGCAAAGAAAATCTGCTGATAAATGGCTTCATACAAATAGATAAAGGGATTAAGCTAAAAAGATGAAAAAAGAATAAGCCATAAAAAAACCTCCATTACGGAGGTTTTTTCGATTCAAGCTTAATGCACAAACATATCCATGGATTCACGGATTTCCTGAATAGCTGTTTCGACATCGGGGCTGAGCCAGGTCGGTTCAAAGAATCCGGCATAGTGCTCAATACGGTCTGCAGGCACCACCAGGCGAACCGGACAGTCTTCTTCCAATAATCGCCACGGAATAATCGGCACTTCATTATCCAACCATGCCGTTACATCTCGAATATCGATAATCATCGCATTGACACAGTCCGGAAAAGGCATCACGGAAAATTCTTCGGTACGACGGCGGAAATATTCCAGATCCTGCCAGCGCAGCAGGAAGCTTGGCTTGCTGAATTCAATAATTCCAATCAGATGCTGATCACGGCTGTAGTGCAGCATGCATTGATGTGTGACGTCAGTATCAAGATCAAGCGATACACTTTGTTGACGATACGCCATATAACTCGGGTGTATAAATGAGAAGGTGGATAATTATAACGCATTTCATCGCTGAAAGGCAGCGTCTCAACTGTCTTCACTAAAGCCTGCGGAACCGGTATGGCTTATGCATATCTTCAGGGAAAAACGATAAAAACAACGAGGTTGCTATGTCAGAGTCAAAAAGTGTGATTGATACCAGTGTGACTGAAACAGCAGTATAAGAAGATTATTTTGCCTTGCGCCAGCTCAAGAAAGGCGCCGTAGGTTGGCTGCTTCTCGTCGGTCTGGGGGTCGCGTATGTGATTTCCGGTGACTTCGCTGGCTGGAATTTTGGTTTGGCACAGGGGGGGTGGGGAGGCATGTTTATTGCGACCATTGTGGTGGCATTCATGTATCTGTGTATGTGTCTGGCCATGTCCGAAATGTCGACCATGCTGCCGACTGCAGGTGGGGGTTACAGTTTTGCTCGTACTGCTTTTGGTCCCTTTGGCGGCTATCTGACCGGGAGTGCCATCCTGATTGAATATGCCATTGCTCCGGCAGCAATTGCCTGTTTCATTGGTGTCTATTGCGAAGCCTTGTTTGGTATTGGCGGCTGGATCATTTATCTGGTGAGCTATCTGGTTTTTATGGGCTTGCATCTGAAAGGTGCAGGTGAAGCACTCAAGATCATGTTCGTGATTACCGCAATTGCTGCGGTCGCCTTAATGGTGTTCATCTTTGGCATGTTGCCTCATTTTAATAGTGCAAACCTGTTTGATATTGCGGTCAATACGGAAGCTGCGGGTGCAAGCAGTTTCCTGCCATTGGGTTATCTGGGCATCTGGGCAGCAGTGCCTTATGCGATCTGATTTTTTCTGGCAGTTGAAGGGGTGCCGCTGGCAGCCGAGGAAGCCAAAGAGCCAGCCAAATCATTACCGCGTGGTCTGATTGGTTCCATGCTGATTCTGGCATTCTTTGCCCTGAGTATCTTGTTGCTCGGTCCTGGCGCAGCAGGTGCAGATATGCTGAAAGATTCTGGTGCACCGCTGGTGGATGCCTTGGTGGCAGTCTATGGTGCCAATACCTGGATGGCGAGTTTTTTGAATTTTGTCGGGCTGGCAGGTCTGATCGCCAGTTTCTTCTCGATTATTTATGCCTATTCCCGTCAAATTTTTGCACTCTCACGTGCCGGTTATTTACCGAAAAAACTGTCCTTGACCAACAGCAATCATGTACCTTATTTGGCCATCATTATTCCGGGGATTATTGGCTTCCTGTTGTCCCTTTCAGGTGAAGGTGATCTGCTGATTCTGATGGCGGTCTTTGGTGCTACGATTTCCTATGTTTTGATGATGATGTCATATATCAAACTTAAGTTATCCAGACCAAATCTGGCACGTCCTTATCAGGCACCGGGCGGCATTGCCACAGCATTGATTGCTTTAGTGCTTGCAGCCATTGCAGTGGTCGCAGGCTTCTTGGTCGATCCAAAAGTCTGGCTAATGGCAGCTGCCATTTACGTGGCACTGATTCTCTATTTCTTGCTGTATAGCCGTCATCATCTGGTGGCCGGTACGCCGGAAGAAGAATTTGCGCGTATCGAGGCAGCAGAAAAGGAATTGAAATAAACCATCTTGCAGGGAGAATACGCTTATGCTGTATCAGATCAATGTGGCCAGTCAGCATTATGTCTTTGAGGATTTAAAAACCTTATTGGCCAAGGCTACCCCTGAACGTTCTGGTGATCAGCTGGCAGGGATTGCGGCCGTGGATGCAACCGAGCGTATCGCTGCACAAATGTGTCTGGCAGAAGTACCGTTACAGCAGTTTTTGCATGAAGCTGTGATTCCTTATGAGGCGGATGAAATCACCCGCCTGATTATGGATGAACATGATGCCGATGCTTTTTATCCGATCTCGCATTTTACTGTGGGGGATTTTCGTAACTGGCTGCTGAGTGCAGATGCCACCACAGAAAAACTTGCTGCTTTAAAAATGGGCTTGATTCCGGAAATGGTCGCAGCAGTGAGCAAAATTATGCGCAATCAGGATCTGATTCTGGTGGCAAAAAAATGTCGTGTAATCACACGTTTTAGAAATACCATTGGTCTGGAAGGTCATCTGTCGACACGTTTGCAGCCGAACCATCCGACTGATGATTTGATGGGAATTTCTGCATCTATTCTGGATGGGCTGATGTACGGTAATGGAGATGCGGTCATCGGGATTAATCCGGCCACAGATAATCTGCAGAATTTGACTGAGCTGCTCAAACTGCTCGATCACGTTATTCAGGAATATGAGATTCCGACTCAATCTTGTGTTTTGACCCATATTACTTCTGGCATTCAGCTGGCAAATAAAAATGTTCCGATTGATCTGATGTTCCAGTCCATTGCGGGAACCGAAAAAGCCAATACCGGTTTCGGGATCAATCTGGCGCTGTTGCAGGAAGGTTATGAGGCCGCTTTAAGCCTGCAACGCGGCACCGTGGGCCAAAATGTCATGTATTTTGAAACCGGACAGGGCAGTGCCTTGTCTAGCAATGGCCATCATGGCGTGGATCAACAGACCGTGGAAGCACGTGCCTACGCCGTGGCGCGTAAGTTTAATCCCTTGCTGGTCAATACCGTGGTCGGCTTTATCGGACCGGAATATCTGTATAACGGCAAGCAGATTATCCGGGCCGGGCTGGAAGATCATTTCTGTGGCAAGCTGCTCGGTGTACCAATGGGCTGTGATATTTGCTACACCAATCATGCCGATGCCGATCAAGATGATATGGATGTACTGCTGACCTTGCTCGCCAATGCCGGCCTGAATTTTATCATGGGGATTCCCGGTTCAGATGATGTAATGCTGAATTATCAGACGACATCCTTTCATGATGCTCTTTATATTCGACAGCTATTAGGACTGAAACCAGCTCCTGAATTTGACCACTGGCTGGAGCAGCAGGGAATTTTGGCGCAACAGTCTAATCAGTTGCACTGGCCGACCGAATTGCCGAAGCAATTTTCACGTCTGATCTTGTCTTGAAGAAGTGCTATGAAACTAATTGCTGATGTGAAATTTGAGTCTCAATTGCAGGATAATCCCTGGCAGAAGTTAAAAGCCTTTACTGATGCACGGATTGCCTTAGGTCGAACTGGGGGCAGCTTGCCGACTCGACCAAGTCTGGAATTTCAGTTGGCACATGCGCAAGCTAAAGATGCGGTACTGAAGCCACTTGATGTTGAATTCTTAAAATCTGGCTTAGCTAAAACGGGACTGCCTATTCTGGAAATTGAAAGCCAGGCGGTAGAGAAAGATCTTTATCTTAAACGTCCCGATCTTGGGCGTGTGCTTTCAGAACAGTCCAAAACGATATTGCAGCAATACCGGGCCGAACATCAGCAACATTGGGATGTAGCCATTGTGCTGGGAGATGGACTATCAGCACGTGCCATTGAGGAAAATAGCCTGCATTTTATTCCGGCCTTGCTAGAGGCATGCAAAGAACAAGGCTGGCAGATTGCCCCCTTAGTGATTGCCCGTGGCAGTCGTGTGGCACTGGGTGATGAATTGGCAGAAATTTTACAGGCGAAAATGCTGGTCATGCTAATTGGCGAACGGCCGGGTTTGAGCTCACCCGATAGTATGGGAATTTATTACACTTATAATGCTTTTAAAGGGTGTCATGATGCCTTGCGCAACTTTATTTCCAATGTCCGTTCTGCGGGCTTGGCCTATCCACTAGCTATCCAGCGACTGGTCGCATTGATGCGTAAATCCTGTGAGTTACAGCTTTCAGGGGTGCAGTTGAAAGATGAACACGAAACCCCAGTCGATATGCAACATAGCCCAGCCAAACGGCTATTTTAAAGTAGCATCTAGCAGAGAATTCTGATGGATTAGTGACTTACATCCCGTCACCATCTCACCATGTTTTGTCACAGAAGCCCTATTCACAGCTTGTTATTCTAAAAATCTACTTATGAATAACAAAGAGTGAGGATGGTTATGGTCGATGATTTCAATAAAAAACCACCTTTAAATCATCAGGCAGAAGTGACGCAAAAAAAGCGTATCCCTGTTTATATATTGATTTTGGTCGGTATTTTTTTACTCGCACTACTGTTCTATATGTTTGCTGACATGAATCCAGATGCGAATGATGCTCCTGCAGGACATCCAAATCCGAATGTACAGCCTGCTACCCCAAATAATTCAACGCCAGTCGGTGAGCCTACACAAGGCACCGCCACCATGAATGATGGAACGGAAGCTACAGCAACCGTGGGTGATGGCACAGAAGCAACAGCAACTGCGACTGATGGACAGGCGACTCAATAACTGAAAATACCTGAAAAGCTCTAGTGAACCACTGGAGCTTTTTTGCAATGGATGGTGATGTTTTAAGGTAGTGCCATCTACCTGGCTTGAGTCTGAAAACATCAAATCTAATATGAATCCGGAAAAAGAAGGGGCTGATTGTTTCAGGGAGATGCCCCCGATTTCAGATAAATAGCTTAATAACAAAGAGGGTAGAACAACATGAATGATTATATGAGAAGCCCGCGTGGTGGCTTCGATGCCATGTACTACTGGGATCAGTTCCATCCCATTCTTAGTGCAATTGCCATATTAGTAATTGGCTGGATCATTGCGTTACTGGTCTCGGCAGGCGTTAAAAAGCTCTTGCAAAAACTGGGCACCAATACACATTTAAATACGGCGACAGGTCATCACTCCAATGTGGAGAGCATTATCGCCCGCGTCGTGTTCTGGATTATTCTGATTATTGCCGTGATTGGTGCGCTGAACGTGCTCAATCTTACCAGTGTCAGCGGTCCATTCAGTAATATGATCCAGCAGTTCCTGTTATTTATCCCGCAGTTACTAGGTGCAATTGCAGTCGGATTCATAGGTTGGATTGTGGCCAATCTGGTGAAGATAGGGCTACAAAAACTGCTAGACCGAACGCAACTCGATGAAAAACTCAGTGCTGAAGTCGGTGTCAGTCCGATTAGTAAAAACATCAGTGAAATTGCTTACTGGTTAATTTTATTACTGTTCTTGCCAATCGTGCTGTCTATTCTGGGTCTCAACGGTCTGCTGTTACCAGTTCAGAATATGCTGACCGATGTTGTTAGTTACTTACCAAACATCTTCATTGCTGCAGTCATCATTTTTGTCGGTTATATCCTGGCGAAAATTGTGCGCGGTATTGTTGAAGGACTATTAAACAGTCTGAACGTACAGCAACATGCTGAAAAAGTAGGCATCTTCAAAAGCTCAAATGTTTCTCAGGTAGTTGGTTCATTTATCTTCGCTGTGGTGATCATTACTGCACTGATCATTGCATTTGAGGCATTGGGTATCGAGGCCATTTCTCAGCCTGCGACAGCCATGCTGTACGAAATCATGAATGCCATTCCGAATATCATCGCTGCTGCGTTGATTCTAATTCTGGCGTATGTGGTGTCTAAACTGGTAGCACGTCTAGTGGTCGAAGTGGTTGCCGGTACAGGTGTTGATGAAATTCCTGCCAAACTGGATATCCAACGCTTTTTAGGTACGACTAAACTGTCTAGTGTAGTTGGTTCACTAATTGTTCTGTTTACCATGTTGTTTGCGGTGTCTGAAGCAGCGAACCGTCTGGGCTTTGAACAGATCAGTGGCCTGATTGCGATGTTCATTTACTTTGGTGCCAACATTCTGCTTGGCGCGGTGATTCTGGTAATCGGTTTCTGGCTGGCAAATATCGTTGCGAATATCGTACAACGTGGTGAATATAACAGTTCACGTTGGTTGGCGAATCTGGTTCGTGTCCTGATCATGGGTCTGGTTGTGGCAATGGGTCTGCGTGCCATGGGTATTGCCGATTCGATCGTGAACCTGGCGTTTGGCCTAACTTTGGGTGCTGTAGCAGTGGCATTTGCCTTGGCATTTGGTTTGGGTGGTCGTCAACCTGCAGAACGTGTACTCACAGATTTGATCGATAAAGCCAAACGTGAGGCCAAAGACCCCAATCCAGTCAAAGAACAAGCTGAGAACAGCATATTTTCTGGATTAGGTGGCAAGACCACAGGTACAAGTGCAGCTGATATGTCAGGCACTACAGGTGCGGCTATGGGTATGAGTTCTACCGATAGCTCAATGAGCCAGTCCTTTAGCGGTTCGCAAACGGCTACAGGTACTAGCGATTCCTCAATCTCAACTCCAGGAGCAGGCATCATGCCAAATCAGGATTCAGACAAGAGTACGCCTATGAGTACGGATTTATCCCATACTACCCCGGCAATCCTTACCACTGCACCACAGGATGATGAGTCATTAGGTATTGATCCGGTCAATCCGGATGCGGATCAAGCCGTACCGGATTCACTAAAAGTCGATCCGACTCATCCGCCAGTCAATAATCCATTTGGTTCAACTGGAGAAAAAGAGCCGAATGTCGATATTGATCGTTCTACTCAGAAAAAAGATGACCTGAAATAACCTGTTATCTTTAAGCAAAATCGACCACGCTCATGTGGTCGATTTTGTTCAGTCATAAGGAAAAATGAATGAATACCAAGAAACCTAACAAAGTTCTGGCTCCTTTAGTCATTGCAGGAATTACGATTGGCTTTTTTACCGCTGCCTATCGATTTGTTTTTGTGAAGAGCAAACAGGAAGAGCAGTCTGAGCGAGAGCTGGAGAAGAAAATACCAGAGACAGATGAATTTAACTGAGAAGTCAATCCTGCTCAATCACTAGAAATAGAATTTTATTTTTAAAAAATGTAGAATATTCAAATGAATACTAAAATGATTTTGGTATTTTTCTTGCATTAAAAATATAAAGAAAAGGAGATCAACAATATGTGGAAAGCACTCCAACATAAATTCATGGCATCTTCAGCAGATGACGTACCACTATTTCTGCGAGAAGCTCAAAAAATGCAGCTGACGATTGACCGTTTAACAAATACGGCCAATCTCAACCTGTTTAAAACAGACTATCTGGAATGAGTTAAGTAGCAAACCAGATTATCTATTGATTAAATATATTCCGATGCGGCATGTGCCGATGACCATGCCCATTGGAAATTATAACCGCCCAAATGTCCAGTAACATCCAGCACTTCACCAATAAAATACAAGCCTTTCTGCTTTTTACTTTCCATGGTTTTTGAGGATATTTCTGTAGTGTCTACACCACCCAAAGTCACCTCCGCTGTACGGTAGCCTTCAGTTCCTGAAGGTTTCACTTCAAAGCCATGCAGACGTGCCGCAATCTGTTCCAGCTTGTCATCGCTGATATTACCAATGGCAGTTTCAGCGCTTTCAGTCCAGATCAGATTTTGTAATTCAGCCACCACACTTTTCGGTAAATATTCATTGAGTAGTGTACGTAACAAGACTTTGGGCTGGCTTTGTTTTTTGGATTTGAAGAAATCCAACAGATCAACACTTGGAAGAAAATCTACCTTAAAGCTCTGCCCGACATTCCAGTAATTGGAAAGTTGCAGGGAACTTGGCCCACTCAAACCACGATGGGTAAATAGTAGTGCTTCGGTAAAGCTGTTGAGTTCATTGGAGAGTGTTGCTTCTACGGCATTACCACTTAAGCGCGTGGTCACTTCTTTAAATCCGTCAGAGAAGGTAAATGGAACCAGTCCGGCACGAGTCGGATAGAGGTGATGTCCAAACTGTTTTGCAATCTCATAGCCAATGCCTGAACCGCCAAGCGTAGGAATAGATAAACCGCCAGATGCCACGACGACAGATTCAACTTCAAAATATCCCAGTGAGGTCGCCACCTGAAAGCCTTGATCATCGACTGGATTCACTGCTTTCACTTCGCAACTGGTCTTAATATCGACCAGACCGGTTTTATCACATTCTGCCAGCAGCATCGACAAGATATCTTTTGCACCATTTAAGGTAAACAGCTGTCCATGTTTGCGCTCTTCATAAGCAATGCCATATTCACAAACCAAGCCGATAAAGTCCCAGTTGGTATAACGCGTTAAAGCTGAAATCACAAAATGTGGATTGTGTGAAATATAATTGCTCGGTTCGACTTCCAGATTGGTGAAATTACATTTACCACCGCCAGACATCAGGATTTTTTTGCCAACCTTGTTGGCTTTTTCCACCACCACGACTTTACGCCCACGTTGCGCAGCCATATACGCCGTCATTAAACCTGAGGCACCGGCACCTATGACTAGAACATCGTATTGCTTGGAAGACATCACACACTCAAGGGAGAAGAAAAGGGAAGCATTATAGACAATTTTATTTCAGCTTTCTCTATTCCAGAAAAATCAGTTCCGTGATTGCAGATTTGCAGCGCATTTTGAACATAAAATATTTGAAAGCTGCTTAAAACTCATGCATAGTTTTTGTACAAACTAAAAACATAATAACAAGGAAAAGCGAATGGCAAGTGCGGAAGATTTAAAACAATATAATCTGATTACATATATTCTTTATATTTTAGGATTTTTTCTTGGTCTTACCCCATTTATTGCGATTGTGATGAATTATATCAAGCGTGATGAAATGCGCGGTACCTGGCTGGAAAGTCATGTCGATTGGCAAATTAAAACCTTCTGGATCAGTTTGCTGGGTTATATCGTCGGTGGCTTATTGACTGTGATCTTGATTGGCTTCCTGATCGTGTTTCTGGTCTTTATCTGGCATATCTACCGCTTGGTCAAAGGGTTAATTGCCTTAAATAACAATCAACCAATTCAAGCTTAGGTTGCTGTAAAACCAAAGGGAATATTACGGCCTTGCAGACCACCACTATGAATGACCAGCAGTTTTGATCCAGCCGGAAAATAATTTTTCTCGATCAAATCAAAAATTCCCATCAGCATTTTAGCCGTGTAGATCTGCTCCAGTGGAATTGAAAATTCGGCCTCAAAATCCCGGATAAACTGCACTAAGGCTGCACTGGTTTTGGCATAGCCACCACAGCAATAATCATCGAGAATGTTCCAGTTGGTTTTTTTCGTCAGCTGGGCGACTTCATCTTTTAAAAATGAACCTTTCAGTGCAGAAAATCCTAAAACCTGTTGATGCCCATGACTGGCTTCGATCAATCCGCTGATGGTGCCACCAGTCCCTACTGCACAACAAATGACATCAAATTGCGCATCATTTTCTTTTAAAATTTCCTGACAACCTTGAATCGCCAAAGCATTGGTTCCACCTTCAGGAATAATATAATGATTAGGAAATTGTCGAGCGAGTTCAGCCAAATACTCAGGCTGTTGCTTGCGCCGATATTCATCACGACTGACGAAATGCAACTGCATCCCGAATTGCTGGGCGGTGGCTAATGTTGGATTCAATGTTCGATCAGCCAGTTCTTCACCCCGAATCACTCCAACACTCTGAAAACCAAACTGTTGTGCGGCAAATGCAGTTGCCGCAATATGATTGGAGTAAGCACCGCCAAAACTCAGAATATGCTGATAACCCTGTCTTTTGGCTTCAAGAAAATTATATTTCAGTTTAAAAAACTTGTTGCCCGAAATTTGCGGATGCACCAGATCCAGACGACGTATTGTTAAAGTAATATCGTGAAAATTAATCTGTTGATCTGGAATATTTTGGGCAATGGTTTCAAACATAAAAGTTCGCAAAGTTCATGATGTAAGCATTATAGCGGAAGTGCTAAAAATCAGAGCTTTTGAATAGGCAATCGCGAGCTGATCGCTGTCGAATTGGTTGTAGATTGTCACAAATATTCTGCTGATAATTTAAACAATAATGCTAATCTAAACAGAGGAAACCCTGAGGAGGGTAGAATAATGAAAATATTATCCTATGCTGTGTTGTTAGGCCTGTTGCTCATTTTGTCGGGCTGTGATGATGCGTTGAATAAACCTAAAACAGAAACCCGTACCATGATTATTGGTGGCGTACCTGTACATGAGCAGGATTATCAACTGCTAGACAAGCATTTAAGTGCTCAGGATCAGTTAAAACCTTAAGTGATTGCAAACGTTAAAATTCATGATAAATCCAGAAATTTTTACAGCAAATCTTCAGGTTTTTGCTTAAAATAGCCCTTCAATTTTTAAGTCAGGTTATCTCGTGGAATCATTCTGGATTTTAGGTTCGATTGCTTTTGCCCTGATGTTAGGCGCAATGAGTCCCGGGCCGACTTCTATTTATGTAGCAAAAAATTCAATTGCTATTTCACGTAAACATGGTTTATTTACTGCATTGGGTACTGGTCTCGGCGCAGCGATTTTTGGTCTGCTGGCGGTACTCGGTTTACAGGCATTTTTGCTGGCTGTACCTTCGGCTTATCTGGCTTTAAAAATTTGTGGGGGACTATATTTACTTTGGCTGGCATTTAAAATCATTAAACATGCCAAAGATCCGATCGAAGCGGATACAACCATTAGCAAACAGATGTCTTTACGCCGTGCTTTTACCACTGGTTTAATCACACAGTTGTCCAATCCCAAAATTGCGATTGTGCTGGCCAGTATTTTTACCGCGTTATTGCCCAAAGAAATTCCAACGTATTTTTATTTTGTTTTGCCTGTCTTATGTTTCTTTATTGATGCAGGCTGGTGTTCACTAGTCGCAGTTGCATTATCTGCGGAAAAGCCACGTCGTGTTTATTTGAAGTTTAAGGCTTTGTTTGACCGCGCAGCAGGCGCAGTTATGACGGTACTTGGCTTAAAATTAATTTTTGGTATGAAGTAATTACTTCATCTAGGGCGTGTCATCAATTAGCTTGAGGAAAACCGCCTTGTCCCCATTATACTTTTATGACTAAACGCTATGCATTAAAAGATGAG
>NZ_JAMXXS010000047.1:0-15694 GCF_024129595.1 Acinetobacter lwoffii
CTGCAATCATGGCCAGAGGATCTGATTCATCTGCTGCAACTAGATTTTCCGCTTGTTCTGGTTCATCGACTGCAACCAGATTTTCCATTTCTGCAATCATGGCCAGAGGATCTGATTCATCTGCTGCAACTAGATTTTCCGCTTGTTCTGGTTCATCGACTGCAACCAGATTTTCCATTTCGTCATGACTAAATTCAGTGTCATCAACTGCAATAAGGTTTTCCGTTTGTTCTGGTTCATCTACTGCAACTAGGTTTTCTATTGGATTTTCAGCACTAGCTTCCACCTGGCTAAAGAAGTCATCGACAATATTTTGCGCTTCAGTATCTTCTTCCCATTCAACAGCCCCAAAGAATTGATCGACCACTTGTAGACATTCTTCAGGTTGTGGATTTTCAGGATCTTCAAAAACTGTTTTATCTAACTTAAATTCAGGGATAACTAAGCTAGAAATATCTATCTGTTCAGCCTGTTCTACTGTAGTAATTTCAGTTATACGTTTTTCAATTTTTGCCTTATGCAGCTTTACGTCTAAATCAGGAATAGGAATTGAAAGTTCCAGATCCTCAAAGGCAATTTTTTCTAATTGCTTGTGAGTTGGAAAACCTTTAATTGCTTTCATGCTAGGAGAAACGGACTTTAGGCGATCCACAAAAGCACTGTCATTAAAATACTTAGCCTTTTCACACATGATAGGTTTTGTATTTTCCATAAAGATAATTTCTTTATCTTGCGACAATTCTTTTAACTCTTGAGGGAGCATTAAAGCTCGTCTTTGATCTGATTCATTTTCTGAATTAGAGCCACCTTGCCCCCATGCCATAGAACGGCTTTGGCCTTTAGATTTTGCTTTAAAAGTGAAATAGCCAAGCATTTCACTATATTCATTAGCATCTCGTTGTTCTCTAGGCGGGTAAACGATCTGCAAAGCATGGTTAGTTACAAGCCCCCTAGTTTGAGTTTTATAAACGTCCTCTAACTGGCCAATAGACTGAATAATTGTTAATAAACGAATGTTATAACCCGCAATAAATGAGTTAGCGTCTGCAATTTTCGCGACTTTACCGACAGCCGTTGCTTCATCATTCACGACTAGGCACTGGTATTTCAAAGATGAATCTTGTTGTGGCAGTGTTTTTAGATTCACATCAATTAAGAGTGAATAAAACAAATTAATTAAGTTCTTAGCATCCCCTAAGCGGTTAGGTTGAACACCAAAATAAATAGACATTCTTTGTCTGCGTACATCTTCAAGTTTAAAGTCACTTGATGAAGTTGCAGCGTCCACAATCGGGTTCGCAAAAATCGTTAAAGGTGAGGTAAAAGTAGAAATGATGTTACCGAGCGTATTGTCTGGTGAACTTAAAAAACGGTTTAAAGCATCTAGGCAA
The DNA here is from genome assembly GCF_024129595.1 of Acinetobacter lwoffii. Lineage (GTDB taxonomy): Bacteria > Pseudomonadota > Gammaproteobacteria > Pseudomonadales > Moraxellaceae > Acinetobacter > Acinetobacter lwoffii_O. The sequence continues at coordinate 1,392 of NZ_JAMXXS010000047.1, forward strand.
GTATCACTAAGCGGTTTATCACTTTGCGCTCTTTCATCAATAATAGATCTAATATGATCCTGAATTGGCTTACCTTTACCTGAACTCTGTCTTAAAACCTCGCCCATAGTTACAGGCAGATCTTCAGTTTCAAATAGATATAGGGCTAGGCCAAGAAATAAGTTATTAGCATTGTCATTCCAGAAATCGGTTTTAGCATCACCAGTCACAGGGTAGAAACTTCGACCAATAGCAAGAATTTCACCTACTCTAAAATTTTCGTCATGACTAACGGTATCAAATGGATTCCATTTGTGAGATTTTAGATCTTCAGAAAATGGGCTGAATAGATAAACTTTCTGGCCATTCTTGGCACGAAATTTAGAAGTTAATAGGAAGTTTTCAAGCTTCAAATCCAGTACAACTACACTATCCGAATAGTTTAGAAGGTTAGGAATAACAATCGCTACACCTTTACCGCTTCGTGTCGGAGCAGCCAGAAGTACAAATTGCTGACCGCCAAGCATTAAATATTTATTATGATATTTCCCTACTAAAATTCCCTTATTTCCCATCAATCCAGATTTCTGAATTTCTTTTGTTGTGGCAAATCTGGCATCACCGTGTAACGACTGTTTTTTATTAAACAGACTAGCAATGACTAAAGCAGGGAGAACAAAAGTGATAAATAGTGCAGCGATCAAGGCACCTTGCAGCTTTTTCTTTTGTGCAGGTACATTGTGTGCATATAAATCCCAATAATACCCCCACGTTGTCAGATTCACTTCAGGAAATGGATTGGTCTTATTAGCTAAGTAATAAAGAACACCGGCCAGATATTTAGTAATAAAGAAACCAACGACCGCTAAAAAAATTGCAAGGAGTAGGATCAGGATTTTTTTATTCACGCCCTATCCCCTACAATAATTTCAGCATCACCAAATTGAGCCTTAACTTTAGAAACAGGATCAAATTTGATTTCAGAAATAAAGCGTTCTTTACCTACTAAATTGCTTTCATCATCATAAATTTTCTTCACTTCAACATGAACAATAATATCAATGGTTAAAGCAACTAATTCCTTTAGTGTAGTGGCATCATAGATATTTGCTTGTTCATGTTCTTTGCACATAAAAACGTAGCGATCATAAGCCAGTGAACAGCTTTCAGCGTGATAACTTGTAATTGAGCCACTGTGACCAGTTGTAAGCAGCTTCAGAAAGTCAAAAGCCTCTCCACCACGTAATTCAGCAAGTAATACACGGTCTGGCTTCATACGCATATTACTAGCGATCAGATCAGATGGAGTTACCTTAGCTTTACCTTGACCACCTTTGGAATAAAGTAGGTGAACCTTGTTTTCATGCGGAACAAAAAGTTCACGTACATCTTCAATAGTCACAAGACGTTCATCTTTGGGAATGTACTGACAAATTGCCTTCATGAAAGTGGTTTTACCTGAACCAGTATCACCAACAACTGCAATATTTTTCTTACATTGAACAGCGAATTTAAAAAATCCCTCAAGATCTTTGTTTTCTAAAAACTGGACTAGTTTAATATCTTCAGCACGTAGTACAGGTTTAAATTGTTCAAACTCTTTAGATTTTCCATATCTAAAGTGGTCAAAGAAACCTTGATCTTTATACTCTTGTAGTGTTCGGTTTGATTCGTCAGGAATACGGATCGTCATTGATACCGTACCATTTTCAGTGGCTGGCGGTAGAACAGTCTGAATACGCTGTCCATCAGGCAGTTGAGCAGACAATATAGGATTTTCTTGGCCAATCCGTTGATTGGTATAGGTAGCAATAACATTCGCTAAAGCTGTTATTTGCCCCATGTCCAGATCTAAAGGATGCTTTTCCCATCCTTTATTAGATTCTGTCCAAACTTCATTTGGGGCGTTAATTGCAATATCAGTCACCCCTTTAGTTTTTAAGAATTTTTCTAAGGGAAGTAATAGCTGTCTAACCATTACATCCTTGCTTAAAACATTATTTTGCACGGAGTTCATACACACCTCTGAAATCTATATCTTTGGCCACGTAAATTGAAGCTACATCACCCTGATTTTTATAAATTGTTGGCTTGATATTGATTGTTTCATTCAACACTGTTTCAGCCATTGATTTACCCATGTCTGAAGTGTTTTGAAGCATATAAGGAGTGCTATTGTTCCCGCCTGTTTCTTTAGAAATACCGTAAGCAATAGCGTCTTGAACTAAAGAAAGCATAAACGCTGCACCGATACGTGCGCCCCAACGGTTATCCACTCGACCACTTAACCCCCCTGTTCCTAAATGGTCTGCTGCGGGAGAATCAATATCGACAATAACACCATGCGGAGTTTTTAAGCGTGACCAGATGATACCTAAACGTCTTTGGCCTTGTGCTGCAATACTTTTGTATTCTCCAATGACTTCAGATCCCGCTTCAGCAAGGACTACACGACCATTATCAGAATAAACAGGTTGTGGAAGGACACATGAAGCCATACCGCCAATTTCTGAAACGACTTTAACTGACAGGTTGCAACGGATTACACGACCTTTAGCAATTAAGTAATTTCGATCCCCAATAAACCTAGCCTGGACTTTATTAGAGGAATGATTAGCCATGTTAGTTGTAGCTTGTTGTGGCTGATGCTGCTGCATAGGTTCATCATCATCATGCGCTAAAGACATCAAACCAGATCCAGAGAAATTACCAGAACGGCTATTACTATTCTGATCCTGTTCAAACTGTTTCATCATGCCTGTTACTTGGTTATAAGCTGCTTGATGATTCATGCTTGACGGCTGGCCAACCGCCCCGCCTTGTTGTGAAGGATTGACAAAAATCCCGCCACCGTAACGGCTTCCATTATTTAAAGGTACATATTGAGCTTGTTGTTGTGGCTGTGGCTGAATTACTACAGGTTGTTGATTTGCTGCTTGCTGTTCAACTACTGGCGCAGCTTCAGGCTGTCTTAAAATCTGCTGACCATTTTGGCATTGAAAAACCAACATGCCGTTATAAGTTAAAGCATTGCCATTATTGTCTGTTAGCTGTCTAGGAATACTTTGATCCTGACAGGCATCTAGGCTTTGAAATTGAGCATTTTGACCCGCATCCATTGGCATAGGATCAGTATTAGTAAAATCCCGTCTTTTAGCTGAAGTATCTAGGCTTGGATCTATCTGATTTTCTTTTAATTGGGCTGCTTCTTCAGCATCACTACTATCTGAAAAGAAGTTATAGGCAAAGACTGCTATAACAGTAAAAAGTACCGCCATAACTGCAATAAACGCTATTTTTTTACCTTTTCCATCTTCCTGATCCCCACGTTCATTGACAGACACAATGCCATTTTCTGATTCGTTAAATTCTTCATCAGGAGCTTGTTGATCATCTAATGGTTTTTGATCATTAATATTCATTAGTTCATATCCCCAGTAATGACACGTTTAACACCCTCTACAGTAGTGCCATCTTGAGGAGCAACACCGACAGGATCATAAGATTCATTGAAAATGCTCACTACGCCTTTTCCTTGACGTAAAACAAATTTTTTAGCTAGAGCTTCAACAATTAAAAGTTTTGGATCTTCTTTACTGATATGGAAATTAACTTTTTCTTCCCCTTCCGTACCTTCAATAAATACGACTGGAATATCAGTATTTCCTTTAAATCGCATATAGGTAAAACGACCGTCATCAAATAGCATTTCAGGAACAAAATGCTTCCCTTTGCTGTTTGCAGCTTGACGATAATTCCAGTTTTTAGGGACAGGCGCAGCATTGGCTAAACGATGCTGTAAAACCAAAAATTCAGTAAGTTGGCTTTCTTCTTTTAATTGTGCTGCATAAGCGTTATAGCGTTGAGCTTCTTCCTGCTTCCGTTTTTCTTCTTCTTCTTGTGGGTATTTAAAGACAACACGATACATCGGTTTTTCTTTGGCATTATTTAGAACTTGAAAATCAAAACTATAATCACGCTTATTAGTGCGTAACTCTAAGTTATTCCGAGTAGCCTTATCCTTTGGCTTCACCCATACTAAATTTGATCCAGTATCAGCAAAAATACACCAATTGGTGTCATCCTTTTCACAGTCTGAAGGGTATCCAGTAGCAGCACCACGCTCTAAAATTCTTTCACCTTCACCTAATACAATGCGGGTTACAGTGCCTTTTTTGACAGTAATTCGATAAACATCATTAGGAACATAATTGATTGTTCTAATACGTGAATCGGTAGGCAAAGCTTTAGGCGTAATTGCTGCATAAGAGATCCCATGCACCGCCAAACCCAAAGCAAGAATTAATTTTTTCATGTAATGATCCTTTACATTCCTTGTTGAGCTTGTGGCTGAACAGCAGCCCTGCCTTGTTGAATCGGAACATAGACTTGCTGACTAGGTTCAACAACCGCAGCTTGCGCTACAGGTCTGTTAGGAGATAGTTCAGGATCGACACGATAGCCCACGACCTTAAAGCCGAATGGGTTTTTAATTAGATCTTTTTCTACCAGTTTATTTAGATTGTTCGGAGCATATTCATATCGAATACTTGCAATATAATATTGTGGCTGTTCATCACGATTAGCTTCGACTGAATGCAAAGTCTTAGTGAAGCGGACACTAGCAGTAAAACCTGTTTCATCCTGATTAGTCTGGACAGAAATCACATCAACTTTTAATTCATATTTTTTGCCGTATTTTTTATCTCTTGCACTATCACCTTCATAGAGTGAAGCAAAGTCATTACCGACCTGATTACTACTCATAGTCATGACTAAATCATAATCTGGCTGTAATAACGGATAGAAATAACTCTCACGGGCGGTTACATAACGAGTAATGTTATTTTTATCAATTAATTCTTGTTTGCCTTTTACTTGCTGATCATCAACAACGCCCACGTATTCAACATTTCCTTGAGCTTTATCTACTGTGAAAACAACAGGTACAGTCTGGCGCATTGGAGCTAATGTCACTAATCCAATGGCTTCTAAGACGGCCACGCCCACCGCTACTTTTGCAATAGTCCAAGCTTTACGTTCTGACTTAGCCCGCATCGCAATAAGATCTGCTTCCCAATCCATAGCTTTTTCATAGCTTTTAGCTTCTTCAGCAGCAGATACTTTTTTAAGTTTGTTCATGATAGACCCGATAGACCCTATTAGAGTTATTTCTCTAAGTATGCCAAAAAATATAAAAATCGTAAACCAAAATAATATATTTTGGTTTTATAAATTCAATGTTTTCTGAAAAATTGCAAAAAAAATACCCATTTCAAAAGAAATGGGCTTTTTTTTAAAAGTTTAGTTACCAGAGTAGCCGTCAAGAATGTTGCCTTTTTGGGCAGCACGTTTTAATCGGCCTTCAATTTCAAGCTGTTGTGCTGCATCTTTTTGAGCTTGCGCCTGCGCCTGCATCAAAGCAATTCGGTTTGCATCATTAGCAACTTGTGACTGTTCCGCTTGAATCCTAGCCTGTAACTCAGCGATAGCTTTAGCATCAGTAGTGTTATTGATCTGTTTACGCAGATTATCAATCTGTTCAGTACGCAGATCCGCAACGCCTAACGCTTGCTGATTTAAAGCCTGTGTTTGTGCATTGTTATTTAATGCAGCTTGACAGGCTTTATAGTTCTGGCCAGTTCTTGAAGCACAGTCATAAACCATTGTGGCATCACGAATGTTTCTAGCTGCTGAAGTCATACCATTGACACCGCCTTGTTGGATGCCTTTATAAATGTCAGCAACATCACTTGGAATCACGTCTTTAAGATATGGATTATTGACAGCATCACCGAAACCACGAATACCAGTAATGGAATCGTATTGCTGTTTTGCCTGTTGGATCTGGTTCACCATCTGATTGTATTGCTCACCCCAAGCCACCATATTTTGAACAGCTTGAACAAGGTTAGCACCGTCAATGACAGGAATACCTGTAGCATTGGCTTGACCACTAATAAACAAAGATGAACCTAAACCCAAAGCTAACAATTGTTTTTTCATTAGAAAAATTCCTATTTGTTTCTTTTGAGGTTAGAGAGAGTGTGTCGTTGATATAACGGCTTAGATCCTCCTGTATTCGAGCTATTGGAATTATTAGAGCTGCTAGAATTCCCTTGAACACTTCCCCCAGTGGTAGGAGTAGCTGAAGCACTATCAGATTTTGAATTATTACCGCCACGACCTTTAGTAATTGCTTGAGCTACAGCACGACCGACACCTTGAACACCCGCCCCACCTGTTATGGCTGAAGCCATCGTTGGAATGTTCCACATGATCACTACAATAGTTCCCGCAACAATACAGAGGGAAACTACAGAAGTAAGAATGTCACCCGCATCAAAGTTATTAGCGATTTGCGTACACATGCCTGAAACGAAAGCAAAGAGCATACTGATAATTGCGGTGATAAAGCCTATGGTGAAAACATAGCTCAATGTTTGAGAAAGCCAACTTTCAAAATATTTTTGTGTAGCAGGAAACATTGCACACAGAATGAATATGGGACCAACGCCTAAACAAAGTTGCAGACTGATTTTTGCCAGTAAATATAGGCCAGTACCAATGAAGAACAATAGGAATTGAGCGACAGAAACAACAGCAGCAGATAAATACAAGCCAATATCAGGGAAAACGCCAGAAGCTGATTCAGCTTCCTCACCTAATTTTTGGATTAATTCACCCCACGGAACGCTCACTTGATCCAGTAAAGCACCTAACGAAGTTTCACCACCTGGACTAACAATCTGAATTAAACCGATAGCCAATCCGTTAATAGCTTCAACAACAAAGGATTGATAGACTCCAGCACTTAAAGCAATTCCACCAACAAAAGCGATCTTAAAAAACTTCCATAAAGCGGTATAAATAGAATCTTCTTGTGCACCAGTCGCAATATTGTAGCCAATGATCAGGATATAAATTGTTGCAGCAGTCAAAGCTATAGGAACAATTGCAGAAGCGATATTACTACTAACACCTGTCACGTAACTTGCTAATAGAGAATCAATTTTTGTTTCTAATGTAGTAATAATTGCCATTGCAATCCCCTATAAATCCTTAATTATTTTGAATCTGGGTTATATCCATCAAGGATATTTCCAGATCCTTTTTTGGTTTCTGCTTTTACTGGTTTTTGAGGTGCAGAAGGATCATATTCATCAAGAATATTGCCCTTTTGGGATGCTCTAGCCTTACGCTGCTTCAGTTCTTCTTGCTGTTCAGCAGTTAAGTCTTGAGGTTTTAATTGTTGTGCAGCCTTCACTTCTTCTTTTAACTGCTTAACCTGTTCCTTATCATCAGAACATGCAGTTGTTAAAGTAGAAATAACCAACAAACTTGATAGTGCTAAAAACTTAGTCATGACTAAGCAACTCCTTTTTCTGAAATTAATTTTTTACGTTCTGCGATCCGTTGTAAGAAAAGTTCGCCCCAATCGTTAGGATCTTCACCAACTTCATTCATGAGATTTTCGAGAAGTTCTACATTATCCTTAGAGCCTGAAATAATCTGTAAAACGTCACGCATTTCGCCTAGATCCATTTTGCAGAGTGCGGAACGGCTACCCTGCTTAACTAAGAACATGCGTGAGTTTTCTTCTAGCTCTTTAATAATTTCAAATTCTTGCGGAGTGACCTTAAAGCCGTTTACATAGTCATCGTAATCAGCACGAGGATTAGGTAAAAAGATTTGAGTAACGCTTTGTTCAACCATTGTTTTACCAATGTCAGAATCTAAAACGTCACTTGGGGATTGCGTCATAAAGACACCTAAACCATTCAATTTACGAATAGTTTTCTGCTTATCTTTGGCAAAATCTTTGAAATAGTCATCTGTTAATGGCTTCCAAAACTCGTCCATCCAGTAAATAAACGGACTACCATCAATCAATGAATCTGTGATGTGTAATAGATAAGCCATGATTGGTGTACGGACTTCAGGATCATCTAAAAATTCCGTGTAGTCATAACCAAAGATTGGCATTTTGGCTTTAGAAAAGTCTTGAGTATCGTATGGATTATCAAAGACCCAAGATAAATTTCCGTCATGATCAGCAGTGTTACACCACTTAGCTAAACGATCCTGAAGCGAATCGCCCCCGCCATTTACTTTCAGATTCATATATAAAGCTGAAAGTCTGCGGAGTTCTAACGGCATATCATCACGCATAATGGTACGAACAGCCTGACTGATTTCTAGATCTTCGGCAGCATTACGAACGCCACCTACCAGAATTTTTACAAGCTTTTCTACAAACTGAATATTTGTTTCAGTCGGTGGTAGCTGCAACGGATTAAAGCCAGTTGGTACACCACGCTCTAAGGCATAGTATTGACCCCCAATCCGTCTAATCCCAATTTCTGCGCCCCTATCTTTATCAAAGAAAACACCCTTCAGATTTTTATACTTACAAGCAAACATCATCATGGCCATGACTAGGGTTGTTTTCCCCACACCAGTTGTTCCAATGACACACGTATTACCTGGCATCTTGTCATCTGTAGAATCTTGCTTATCAGGGCTGACATGATGATTAAAGTAAAATGGTTGGCCACTTGGAGTTTTAAATAAAGCTAGTGCTTCACCCCAAGGATTGCCGTCACGCTTACCTCTTGCGAAGTTATGAAAAGGGCTTAAAGCAGAAAAATTTAGGCTTGTGAGATATGCTTCTCTTGGACGCATATTAAAGTTACCCGCTAATTGCGAGAACCATGCACATTCAGGAACAGTATCAATTACAGCCATTTTGAACCCTGCTTCATCTGATAAAGCAGTTCTGGCACTCGAAACATTCAGAGCAACTTGATTTGGTGAATCACCAAAAATCGCAAGCGTATAGTGATATTCGCCTAACTGGAAATTCCCGCTATTAGCTTCACTCATAGCCAGATCAATATCACGAATCTCTTGATCTGAAACGTCCTCTACAGAATTTAGCTGTCCTTTAATTGTTTTTAATTTATCTACAGCATCACGCTTGCCATAAACCGTGAAACTTTGAGTTTCAATGTATTCATAGTTTCCATACAGGATGGAATTGCACATTCCTGATTCTGATAAACGTGGAAATTCTTGAATATCCAGAAAGCCTACATATTTTTGAGCTTCAGGATGTTTGATCTGTAAATAGCCGTTTTTGTCACCAAAGAACAAGCGACTACTTGGAATATATTGATCAAGATTAGCTTGTCTTAAAGGGATTTCTTCCCAAACTCCATTAGTTAAGAAACCAAGCAGATTACACATTTCGGAGTAGACAAAACCTTTCTTGGTATAGGTCGCCAGACGTTCTGGATTGTAGTGATATAGACTTGCTTCAACCTGTTTGGCTACATCATCCAAAATATCCAGATCCCGCTTAATCTGCTTTTTCAGGGCTACTGGATCACGACTAGCTTTACTCTTAAAAATCTTTGTTAATCTGGAAATTTCAGGACGATAAAGAATTGTTAAATACAATTCAGTAGCCATCTGTTTATTCTTTTCACCCTGAAACTGCTGATAATATCTTTCATTAAAATCAGCAATAAAATCATTTTCATAAACGCCATTTAGACGTTCATTAACTCCCCTACGAATCTTATGCGTCCAAACAGCAAAGTGACCGCCACCTAAAGCACGATAAAAATTATTTAATCCTTCTTTACGGATTCTAATAATATCGGCTTCAACTGTTTCAAACGAAATGCCTTCTAATTTCCATGTAGCAATGTATTCACCATTTTTAAGCTTAATAACATTGTTGGAAACATGATTACCAAACGGCAGATAGTCTGAAATTGCGACTTCAGCATTTGCGCTATCTTTAACTTGCTGTTTTGAACGCATGATATTGTTATTTCCTTTTCTTTAATTTAAGTGGCGAAAATGAGATTGCTCCCCATTTTTGATGGTTCTGGATCTGTTTCCCTCTTATGCGCCACCGCATCAATACTTGCTTTAATCGTTGGTCATCTACTTTTGTTATTGCCCGCATCCAGAAGTAAATAGGCACATAAATAGCTGCTATAAATAAAGTCACATAGGCACTAAGTAGATAAAAAGACCAACCCGCTAAAAGAATTGCTACCCCCGTCACCAACAAAAAAGGCAACATTGGAACGCCAAAAAGCATGGCAGGACGAGTGCAACCCCTGAAAATTGGATCAGAAAAATTCGACATTAGTTAATCAGCCAAGCAGCGATACCCGCAGCACCACCTACCAAAATCCCCCCGATAACGATGTTAGAAATGTCTGACCACTTCGCTTGTTGCCAAGCCAATTTAAAGCCAGCCCACATGATAGTGATGGTAAATACAGTTACAGCCACACCCGCTAAGACTGACTGAACATTAGCCATAACCGTATTAACTTTTGAGATTTGAGCAAAAGCAGGGCTTGAGATTAACGTCATGAACAACATCAATACGCTTGCTTTGATACCAGTCGTTTTAGTCGTTGTTATTTGCGTTTGATTTGCTTTCATTATTTTCTCCAAGTGAAGCAATTAAGACCTAGCGCATTAAGTACCAAGAACAATATTTTTGGAAAATCAAATATTGTTCATTGGTACTGTATATTTAATATATTACACTAAGTTTTAAACTTTTTGAAAATATTTTAAAAGATCATAGAAGATTTTAAACTTTTTTCTTTTTCTTTAATATTTGTGCCGTTAGTTAAGAAAAATGAAGGTCGTTTCTCCACTACTGGAAGGCTTTGAAGTTCTGTATTTTCGGTATATCCATTGGAGTTAGGCATATCTGCATTAGTAGCAAAATATGCAAGCTGTTCTGAGCTATTCATAGGAGGTGAGGGAGGATTGAATTTTACAGGCATGGTATTGAGTGAACCATTAGCAAAATAATTCAAATTTCTTGATACTTTCGCTACATACCCATTTCTAAATCCTGATGAATGGTTGCCAGTGTTATAGCAAGACATAGCTTTATAAATATCTTTGCCTTTTGCCCTATTTCGGCAGTCATTAAAGATAAATTGCATTGCGCTTAGATTAGTGCAGGGATCAAAAACTTGCTCGACACTAAGATTTAATCTTTTGAAATTAGCACTATTAATTTGAGCAAAACCAACATCAATATTTCGTCCCTGGCTAATTAATCTTTTGGCCACAGATACAGCTTCTTCATAGCTAGTCGGCTGTTTTTTAAGACCTGCGGCACGATTAACCCCTATCGCAAAAGGATTAAATGAGGATTCAGATTTAACAATTGCAGACGCAATATTTACATCAACTTGTGGCGCACATTGTTGTGCCAAAACTACGAAATCAATCATTACTTTTTCACCTCAAATTTTGGCTTACCTTTTTGATCTGGATAAGTAGCGGAGCACCCATTTTTATAGTTGGTACACCCCCAAAAATAGCCATTTGCCCCATTGATCCGTCTTAAATCACTGGCACATTGAGGACATGAATAGACTTCAAGAAGTGGCTTTTTATTAACTTCAGGCAAAAAGACTTTGCAATCTGTTTCCCGATTAGGACAGAACCAGATCGGATCTTTACCTTCTTTTTTGGATCTGAATAATGGCGTTGAGCATTTAGGGCAAGGATATTTGATTTTCTCTACTGGCTGACCTTTCTTGTCATCCATCGAGTGCTTACATTCCTGATCATTGCAGATCCAAAAAAATTCTTTAGTTTGCGAATTTTGGAATTTATTTAAGCGACCTGTTTTACATTTAGGGCATGAATGAATAACTTTTTCGACTGGTTTACCCTTGTCGTCATTCATCGAGTGCTTACAGTCCTCATTGCTACAAATCCAAAAAAATTGATTGGTTTTAGTATTCTTAAATTTTTTTAACTGGCTTTTACACTTTGGACAAGGTATTGCGTTTATAGCTGTCAGTTTTGAAGCTGTACTTAGCTCTTGAGCAAGTTGAGTGTATAAGGCAGAAACAACCGAATTATATGAAGTTTCACCAGATGCAATTTTATCTAGCTGCAACTCCATCTCTTTTGAATAGTGCAGATCCAGAAAGCTAAACTTAGCTTTTAACAGACTACCAATTAGATCATTCCCTAATTTAGTTGGTTTTAAGACTTTCTTTTCTACCTCCAGAAAGCCCTTATTCAGAATATTGGCCATAATTGATGAATAAGTAGAAGGGCGACCAATCCCGCAGCTTTCCAATTTTTTAATTAGTGAAGCTTCTGTATAGCGTTTTGGTGGCTTAGTTTGTTTTGCAATAACTTCACCGCTTTCAACATCAACAACAGAACCAACTTCTAAGACCGGCACCACGCCTGAAGGCTCGTTTTCATCTTCATTCAGGCAGTCTTTACCAAAAACCATCCACCCTTTTTTTATTAGCTCACGGCTTTTAGCATGGAACTTATATTTTCCATCTTCAGACAGTAATTCCAAAGTAACGGCTTTATATTCAGCTTTGGCCAATTGACTTGAAATAGTACGTTCCCAAATCAATTGATATAAAGCTTTTTGTTCTGGTGACTTTCCTAGATCTTTATCAGTTATGTGAACAGGTCGGATTGCTTCATGGGCGTTTTGCGCCCCATCTTTTTCCTTAAACTTATTAGGCTTTTCAGGTAAAGAAAATTGATGTTCATTAGCATAAGCAAAGATTTCTTCTACACTTTCATCAGCTATGTTTAGGCCGTCAGTCCGAATGTAAGTAATTGCCCCTTGTTCAAATAATGCCTGTGCTGCTTTGGTTGTTTGTTGAGGGCTAAAGCCTAACGCTACACTAGCAGCTTGTAAAAGTAGGGCTGTAGAGAAAGGAGAAGGAGCATTTGAATACTCTGTTTTTTCAGTGCAGTTTAGAACTTTAACTTTCTTAGTTTTTGCAACTTCTTCAGCTAAGGAACGATCTAAAACATAAGGCTGATCCTCAGTTACAAATTCCGTTGTAACCCATTGCGAGATCCATTTTTTAGGCTCTTTATCAAAACTCAAATTAACGCCAAAGTGGTTAGTAACTTTGAATTTCTGGATTTCGATTTCTCTAAGGACAACGATTAAAACAGCAGGAGATTGTACCCGCCCCGCAGATGAAGGCTGACCCATAAGATTAGATGCAATAGGGGAAACTAGATAGCCCACCAGACGATCTAAAGCCCTACGTGCTTCTTGAGCATATACAAGCTGATAATCTAAACCACGCCCATTATTAATGGCTTCTTTAATAGCTTTTTCTGAAATTTCATTAAATTCTATTCGTTCAAATTGACCATCTTCCAGACCTAAACATTCTTTTAAATGCCATGAAATAGCTTCACCTTCCCTGTCTGGATCGGTAGCTAAATAAATCTTGTCTGCTTTATTCAAAAAGGCTTTTATTTTTTCAATACGTTTTTCGCCACCGTCAAAAGTTCTGTCATTAACTTTGGCATCAGGAATAAATGAATATTCCATTGCAAAATCATTGGCTATATCAATACCTAAGCCTTTTCTTGGTAGATCCCGAACATGGCCAACACTGGCCACAACTTTAAAATCAGATCCTAAAAAACTTCCAATTTTTGAACATTTGTTAGGAGATTCAACGATTACAAGATTCATGGGTTATTTCCAAATTGTGAAATTTAGGAAACTCGAAAGCCCACAAAGAAAAGATGAATATAAGAAAGCAACTACTTGAAATTTAGTGAAATCTACAAGGATTTCTAAAAGCAGTGCATCTTGTGGCATGAAGCACACAAGATAAACACATGAAATAACTAGAAAAAATTTTAAAAAATTTCCATATTTATTTAAACTTATACCCATTTTCTTAAATACCGTCTTAGGACTTTAAAGAATACAATCCAAAATATACCATATTGGAAAGGGCTTTTGTATTTTTTTACTTGATTCTTATTATTTTTACTTCTTCTGTATAAATTTTTTCTTTCAAGAAATCATTAAGCCTAGTCAGATCCTTAAAGATCCTAGCTTTATCTTTTTCTCGTCTTGTTGTTAAAGTCCAAACCTTTTGGCCTGACCATGCCAGTTTTGCTGTGATAAAAAATCCACCCTCAAATTCATTAATAATTAACTCTTTAATAAATCCTTGTTTATTAGATTCCTCTAGCACCACCTCTGAAATAGAAAAATCAGGATCAATATTTATAAAATCAGTCATCCATAAAACCTTTTAAAGCACCCATAACAAAGGTGCATTATCATCAATTTAGGTAATCTTGGTAAAGTTATTTTAAATAATTTAAAGAAATTTTAAATGTTTTAGCTAAATTCTGCTTTAGTCATGACTAAAAACCTCGATGCTTGGATAAAAGCTGCAAGCTGCAGCGTTTATCCAGGCATCTATATTACCTATCTAATCCAGATCCATAGCACATATATCAGAGCA
>NZ_JAMXXS010000048.1:0-15229 GCF_024129595.1 Acinetobacter lwoffii
AAAATATTATTCCGGTGACTCTGGAACTCGGCGGTAAATCACCAAATCTTTTCTTTGCCGACATCATGGATCAGGAAGACGATTATCTGGACAAAGCGCTGGAAGGTTTTGCCATGTTTGCCCTGAACCAGGGTGAAATCTGCACCTGTCCATCGCGTGCGCTGATCCAGGAAAGTATTGCTGACGAATTTCTGGCGCGTGCCGTTGAACGGGTGAAACGGATTAAAACCGGGCATCCGCTGGATACTGACACCATGATTGGCGCGCAAGCCTCACAGGAACAGCAGGACAAGATTCTGGGCTGTATTGCCACTGGTCGTGAAGAAGGCGCACAGATCCTGACTGGTGGTGAAGCACGTCAGGAAGTGGGTCAAGGTTTCTATATTGAGCCGACTATCTTTAAAGGCACCAATGACATGAAGACCTTCCAGGATGAAATCTTCGGGCCTGTATTGGCTGTGACCACCTTTAAAGACTTTGATGATGCGATCAAGATCGCCAATGATACGATTTATGGACTCGGTGCCGGTGTCTGGTCACGCTCAGCGCATACCTCTTACCGTGCAGGCCGTGCTATTCAGGCAGGTCGGGTCTGGACTAACTGTTATCACATCTACCCTGCCCATGCGGCTTTCGGTGGTTATAAAAAATCAGGGATTGGGCGTGAGAATCATAGAATGATGCTGGATCATTATCAGCAGACTAAAAACTTGCTAGTCAGCTATTCGACCAAACCAGCCGGGTTCTTTTAAGAAGTGAAATACATTCAAAGCGAACTTCGGTTCGCTTTGAATGTATGGTAGCTAGCTTTCACAAAATATCAGCAACATCTTCAAGCTGCGGCCAATTCAAATAAAGTTTTTAGTCTATAAATACTTTTTTTAAAGGAAAGAGCATCACCTCAAATTTCTATTTGCAATAGTGTCATTTCAAGATAATTTCACTCTATAAAGATTTCGCCACATTCTCCAGCCATTGAGTGCCAGAAGAATAAAAATAAAATAAAGCACGGCGGTTAAATACAATGACTTATAGCTATACATGCCGACATAAATCACATCTAACACACACCATAATCCCCAGCTTTCAATATATTTTTTTGCCGCCCAATAACTTGCCACCAAGCTAAAAGAAGCCAACATGGAATCCAACCAAGGGAGTGATGCTGTGGTGAAATGAGCAAATAAGGCGCCAATCACCAGACCGGCGACAATACCCACAATCAGGCTATATACCCAGATTTTTTTATTCAAATAGCCAATCTGCACGGTGATCGCCTGGTCATGATTTTTCTTCGACCAGCTATACCAGCCATACAGTTGCATCAAGATAAATACGGCTTGTAATGCTGCGTCTGCAAATAAATTGACACGATAAAAAATAATCATATATAAAAATACAGCGACAATATTCACCAACCAGCAGACTTTATATTGTTTGGAGGTCAGCCAGACACCTAAAACGTTTAAAATGAACGCTGCAATTTCTATATTTTCCATAGCAATATAACCTGATTAAGCAGCCAATTTAGAAGTTCAGATTGAATGACAAGGTTGCTGTACGCGGCGAACCCAAGAATAAATAATCATCACCCAAAAATTCACCTGCATCACGCCAGTATTTCTTGTTGAACAGATTATTAATATTCAAGCGCAGCAATGCATCGGTCGTATTTAGCTTAAATTGATAAGCAGCGCATAAATCAACCACACTATAACCTGCAACTTTCGCAGCACCCTCTTTGTTGGCATATTTGCTGGAACTGTATTGACCACCTGCCAGAACAGTGAAACCTGCAATGCTCGGTACGTTATAGCGAAGATGTGTTGCGAAACGAACTTTTGGCACGTTTTGCGCCTGATGATTACCATATTCAACCGCTTCCACATTTTCTAAACGGGCTTTGGTCAAGGCTAAAGATGAAGTTAAGGCCAGATGGTCGGTTAATGCACCATTCAGTCCTAATTCCAGGCCCTGACTATGCTGTTCGCCTTCCGCAATAAAATAGCGAAGTCCTGAAATCGGCTTGCTATATTGATTGTCCTGACGTAAATCAAAAACGGCTGCAGTCAACAGGAAATCATGGATCTGTTGTTTGAAACCAATTTCATATTGCTCTGAATAGATCGGTGCTAGAGTTTCAGCAGCATTATCTGCAAACCAAGGCGCTGTCTTTCCATCTGACAAACCTTTCGCATAAGCGGCATACAGAGTCGTTGACTCTACTGGACTATAACTCACTGCAAACTGTGGTAAAAATTTGCCTAAATCGTTATCGCGTACCTTTACCTGATCTTCGTCATAAGCTTGTTCATCAAGCTCGATCCATTTTCCGCCAATCAAAGTTGTCCAATGTTCATTCCATTCAATACGGTCTAATGCTGTAAATGCAGTTTGTTTACTTTTAAGTGCTTGATATTTTGGTCCAGCATTCGCTGTTACTGGGGAAAAATCTATGGTTTCTGTATAAATATTACCTACACCAATCCATTCATTGACACCAGCAAAACGATCTCGCGATTTATTGGTTTGTGTAATATCAAAATTTAGATAATGTTGCGCCCAATTGGTATCAATCACCCCATCTAGTTTGACTTTAAATTGGTTGGTTTTAAAGGTTTCATCTGGATTCTGATAATCGTAAATATCATACTCGCCAGCTTTACCAAACGTGTTACAGGAATACTCTTCCAGACAGCCTTCCCGATAATAACCATAAGCAAAGCTTGAATAGTCATCAACTCTGGATTTACTGTGTGCTGCAACGAGTCCCAGATTCCAGTCACTATTCAAAGCATAGCTATATTTTAAACTGCTATTCAGACTATCGATCGTGACCGGTTTACCCCAAGTCTGATAACCAAGTAAACGCTCCCATTTCACATTTTCTGGGACTTTGCCATCCAGTAATTGATAACCTGGCACTGATTTTTGTTCGGAACGCTGTGCTTCAAGATCAAGTTCTACTTTGGATTGCGCTGACATCTTCCAATCCAATGCCAATGCCGCTAAATAGCGTTCACCCTCCACATGATCGACATAAGAATCCATCTGTTCATTCACCAGATTGATGCGATATCCGAATTGTTGCTCATCACCCCAAAAACCACCTAGATCAGTTGCCACTGAAAACTGTCCATGTTGATCAGCAGAGAATGTCAGGGCCTGGATATCTTTAGGTCGCTTGGTGACATAATTGACCACACCACCCGGGGTCGACATACCACTTTGAATCGCGGAAATGCCTTTTAAAATTTCCACACGTTCTTTGTTTTCAAGTGCAACATTTTGTTCACCACGAATCACATTGCCATTAATGAGGTAGCTTGATGCCAAATCGAGTGCAAAGCCACGCGAGACAAAGTTTGGATAATAGCCAATTGCAGCATAGCCCTCACCGATGGCTGCATCATTTTTTACCACATCGCTCAGCACACGAGCATGTTGTTCAGCAATGAGATCGGCAGTCAAGATAGAGACCGATGCAGGGAGTTTTTGCAGACTGTTCGTAGCAAATCCTTCAACATTCACTTTGGCACTCGAGTAAGGAATGCTTTGATCGGCGGTGATAACAATCGTGTCAAGCTGTTGCACAGCGTCTTCAGCATAAGTCAGCGGGGCTAAACACAGCGGTGACAGAATGATCATTTTTAAAGATCGGGTTAATACATTCTGTTTGAATTGACGAGTGTTCATACGAAACCTTATGTATGTGAAGTGGGTGATGATGCGGGGTTTAGAGAGAGCATTGAGAAGCTTGCAATTCATGTTGAATGAGCCGAGTTAAAGTCTGGGTAAATTGTTGGCCTTGTTCGCCAAAGAACCAGTCCACATGACCGATAATCCAGTCGTAATAAGCCGCATCTGCATGGTTGAGGTTGTGGGTAATACCCACAAAATACTCCAGCTCTGAAAAAGCGAAATCCAGATGCACGATTTTCAGCAGTTCTGGCAAAATACTAAAATCTTCTTGTGGATGTATCTCGGAAAAATAAGCATGGAGAAAAGCGGTTAAACCGGCTTCATCAATCGGAATATGTGGGCTCTGCTCTAATTCCAACCAATCAATGAAATTACGTTCAATCGTCACAGCCAGATCATAAAGTGCAGAGTTTCGGTCAGATAAACCAAAATCAATTACGGCAGTAATTTCAGCTTTGGCATCCGGCGCTGACCAAAACAGATTAGAAGCGTGTAAATCGTTATGGGTCCAAATTTTGCTTGCCTGTTGCAATACAGGCTGAATACGCTGGTGAACCTGTAAGATTCGATCTAAAAAGTAAGGATCTAAATTTTTATCGGCAAAATAACGGCTTAATTCTGAACTGTTTGCAATGCGCTGTTGAATGGCTGTAATGATATTTTCACTGTCTAAAAGCTGCTGATTGGAAACCAAATAAGATGCTGATCTGCCCTGCTGTTCGGGAAAATCCTGCATCGCCAGATGTAGTCTGGCCAGTAAAGCCCCTGCCTTGGCGGCATGTTCAGCATAGAAAAAAGGTTTCCAGGATTGCTGATCTGCATACAGATCTAAACCGGCTGCTTTTGCATAGACTTCATACGTCCAGTCACCCAGCTCTAAAGCAGTCAGATCTTGATTTGACCTAATCAATGCTGCAACAGGAATTTCTTTGCTGGCTAAATGCTGAAGAACGGCATGCTCCTGTAAAATATCGTGGGCACGACGAAATGAACAATGACTGCGCTTGATCAAATACTGATGCGCGACTGCTTCATCCCTGCTCACAAAATCCTGCTCCACCTTGACCAGCGCCGCAGATGAAAATGGCCGGGGACTACACCACAAAATCTGAATATGACCTTGTAAACAGGAATAATGCTGCTGCAGGCTTTGTAATTCTGGATCAGAAATATGTGCCCAGTCTTTATGTTCCCAGGCATTGCCCATACCATGACCTAAATCATCAGTCATTGTGGTCATTATCAATATTCCTGAGCCAGATCATTATGTAATAATGGAAAATCATTGTTTAGGCGAACATGCAAACAGTATTTTTAAATACATTTAATATTGAAGACACGCCCTAAAATTAAGTGGTACATACCAGTATTAAATTGGAGGCAAGTTTAGCCTTATAAATATAAAAATAAAATAGATCTCTCGCATAAATCAAAAAATGATCTTCTTTTTGGTTAATATTCGAACTCCAGATTTCTTAGCATTCGCGCATAATCTGCGGATGAAATATATCGATTCAAACAAGCTTTCTTATCCTCAGTTCAAGCGATAACGTAGTTTTGAAATGTACCGTAATTCATTTTCATGACTTCACTACGTAGCTCTTTAAATCCCTGTTTATCAGCAGCAAATTCCACCAGTGATTCATTGTTCAGATCAGTAACACATGCCATGGTCGAATGACCTGTACACTTGAATGATTTTGGTCTTTAATGAAGTTCTTTAACGGCTCAGTATGGATTGCCCAGGTATCGAAGTCTTTCATCTGTATCTGACGAACTTCAATGTCATTGATTTTGATGCTTCGATTCGTTTCTAAAAAAAAATCATTCATAATGATGTCTCAAATTAGATTTTAATGACAAAAAAATACCCTGATGGTTATCCCATCAGAGCTAAATATAAAATTATTTATTTCTTAATTTGAAATACTTTGATCAATCAGTTTCTCAATAATATTAGAGGCAAGGCAGAGTAAAACTTGAAGTGCGACATAAACCACCTAATTAATTTAAAGGGTATGGAGTATATAAAATTGTCATACCATCATCTTAACTTTGAAGATCGTACTGCATTAATGCTTGAGTCAAGAAAAGAAGGCTTTTCACCAAGAAAATTTGCCGAACTCATTAAAAGACATCCAAGTACGATCTATGGTGAGCTTAAAAGAAATAGTATCAATGACGTTTATCAAGCTCGATATGCTTCTGATAACACCTTCGCTAGACGTAGACGTAGTCACAGAAAGCTCAAAATCGATTCAATCCTCTGGAGATTTATTGTTGAAGCGATCCGTTGTTTATGGTCTCCTCAGCAAATATCGAAGCGTTTAAAGACAATTCCTGATTTGGATCAAACAATGAATGTAAGCCATACAACGATTTATTCAACGATACGAGCATTACCAAAGGGTGAGTTGAAAAAAGACTTATTATCCTGTCTGCATCATGAAAATAAAAAGCGAAAAGCTAACGGTGAACCTAAAAAAGATTCTATATTACAGGATATTAAAACTATTCATGAGCGCCCAGCCGAAGTT
The DNA here is from genome assembly GCF_024129595.1 of Acinetobacter lwoffii. Taxonomy (GTDB): domain Bacteria; phylum Pseudomonadota; class Gammaproteobacteria; order Pseudomonadales; family Moraxellaceae; genus Acinetobacter; species Acinetobacter lwoffii_O. The sequence continues at coordinate 6,240 of NZ_JAMXXS010000048.1, forward strand.
CAAGAAAGATACCGGGTCATTGGGAAGCCGATTTAATTAAAGGTAAAGACAATAAAAGTTCGATAGCAACACTTATTGAACGAAATACACAGCTCTGTATCTTGGCAACATTATCTGATGCAAAGGCAGAATCAGTGCGCAAGGCTTTAACTAAAGCTCTGAAATATTTACCTGAGAACTGCGTGAAACGTTGACCTATGACCGTGGACGTGAGATGGTAAAATTTAGGCATAGATGTATATTTCTGTGACCCACATTCACCATGGCAAAAAGGCACATGCGAAAATATGAATGGTTTAATTAGGCAATATTTACCTAAAGGGATTGATTTAAATCAGGCAGATCAGCATTATTTAAATCAAGTTGCCATGCCACTGAATACTCGTCCTAGAAAAGCGTTAGATTGGCTTACACTATTAGAGAAATTTTCTCAGCTTATTGATTATCATAAGGCTTTTGAAACTATCGCACCTCATGTTTGAATTCGCCCGCCTAAGGTGCTTTGATTCAGTTCTATTGAAGCTTTAAGATAATTTTCAAGCTTAATCTATACAGGTATATTTTGTTGAATTACGTTTTTTTATTAAGATATTTAAGGGAAAATTCTTACGGAAAAAATGTTTTTTATCACTGAACCATATACAAGTAGCTAAATTATCGTGCAATTTTTCAACCATCATTGGATGACTACCGTAAACTAGGTAAACAATATCACCAATATAGATATTATTCATCTTTAGTCAGCCAAGCATAAGATCAAAATTCTGAAACTTCTGATAAATAAATTAATGCCATCAATTGAGAACTTTTTTTAAGCTGAGAAAGCATTTATAAAGTCCAATTAAGTCCTTGTCCCATTTCATAAATAATGAGTATTAATGCAATTACCATTAGTGAAATCACAATGGCTTCGACCTTAGTGAGCATCTTAAATTCTCCACCTTTCATCTTTTATATAATAAACAAAGTGAACAATAAATAACAATAAGGTTACAAAAAAATTACTGGATGTTACAAAGATAGGGCTGGTAAAGAAAAATCTCTCAGAGGATGTGCTAATTCTTTTCAAACTTAACCTTATGTACTGGGCGATGTCCTATATAAGACTCATGACCTACTGCGATCATATCAACACCACCTTCTTCTTCTAAACTTAATAAGAAAGTATGGACACCCTGCATGTCATTTAACTCAATATTATTGCTGATCCATTTCATCGTACCTGGTTCCATATTGTTTATTTCTTCTTGGATTTTATTGTAGGGGGGATTACCGCAGTTGACCATTTGCTATGCTCTTTTTATAATTTGCCATTAAATTATCTTCGCTATAAAAGATTTTTAAGAAAATCGGTCTGTATTTGGCCAATTAACGCTACAAAAAAAACTCATCCGATAAGTATTCTTACCTAAACCCAAGGTTCTATAACTTGGATCCTGAATATCTTACATACGCAGACATAGCTCATACATCGGAATTTAAACTTAGCCTCTACACTGAAATTAAGTTTTAGAAACATAGAGGAAATTCAGATGGAAAAGTATTCAAAGATTCTAATCCTGAGCTTATTTGGATTTACTGGAACAGTAGCTATTGCAGATGAATCCATTCCAATAGAAGCAACTGCCGCCGCCGAAGCACAACAGGTTGCTTTAGATTATGGAAATGAGAAAGACAAAAAATCTGAATCATCTGAAAGCCCTTAATTAAAGGAATGCCGGTCAGTTAAGAAATTGACTGGCATTTTCTTGGGTATTTCTGTGGTGTCCCTTTCATAACTCGTGGGCAACTCCTCACTCCCTCTCAGGCAAAACATATCTCTTAGATTTTTCCAGTAAACTTTCTAAATGTTTAGGTAAATTACCTGCGGAGTCTAAAGAGTCGAATCTTAATATATTCAGAATGCCAATAGATGCAATATGAAAGCTGGTTCTCAAAGGACTGACTTTTGCACGTTGAGCCATATGTTTCATTGTCTTCTTAGAATATTATAGGCAATACCCCCCATAATTCTTGATAAACTAAATCAGGTTGCTTGCTCCTCAAATGCTTGCCCTCCTGTAAATCACTTTTGATTTCTCGGTAACACATTTTTATTTCCCAGCGCTGAGCATAAAGCTTCGCCAAGCCTATCAGTGGATATGTCTTTGGGTCCATTAATAAAGTGATATAACGTCTAATTTTCCCTGCCTGCTTAACCTCAATCAAACGCGCTTCCCAATACCCTGTTGCCATTAGAGGCCAAAAGCCGCTGTAAACTGGATCCTGAACTAAAAATCTATAATCAGGAAATCAATAAAGAAGAATAGAAATTAAGTATGGATTGGCAGTCTAAAAACTTTCAAAATGCTTTCAGAACGTTATCGCAATAGAGCTAAAAGCCCCCCTTTTGAGATTCAATCTAGTTGCTGGAATTTATAATTTGCAACTGAGTAAGAATGATTTATGAAGGCGGTCTAATGCTAATCTAAGAAAATAAAAAAAATCCTAAAACCATTTAACTTCTTAGGATTTGAATGGGCAGGATATAAATATAAGCTTATGCTTGAATATCTAAGGTCATTTCAATTTTGTCCTGTGACCAGATTTCGATGTCATATTCAATCACTAGATCATCTGATTTTGAAATACGTTCAATATAAGTGGCGGTTTGACTTAAAGGAATACCTAAGTGCTGGCTCTCAAAATGAGACACACCGGTATTTTTAATTTTTAACTGACTACTCGTGTAATTATAATGAAAGTGATTTTTAATGACATCTTGTACCGAAGTAATCACATCATAATTCAGCACATTTGGAAACAGCGCAACAGGTAAATAATTATATTCTAGAAGTACAGGTACATCATCAGCATAACGTAAACGAATAATTTCAATAAAGCCCAATTTACGATTTTCTTCACTAAAAAGATTACTGTGATCCAATCGCTCCAACTGTCTGGTCGAGATTAGTTCAGTTCTGACATTAAAACCCTGTGCCTTCATATAAGAACGAAAATTTTCAATTGAGTTTGGAGAATATTGAATTTTTTTATTACTCACGAACCAGCCGAGATTTTGCCGTTTGAAAATTTTATCTTCGGCACGAAGCTGTTCATAGGCCTTACGCACTGTTTCCCTTGAACAGTCAAACTTTAATGCCAAGTACCGTTCGGATGGAATCATTTGATTAGAACTATAATTTTTCAATTCAGCCTCAATCAAATCTCTGATTTCCATATACTTCATTCAGTGAATCCAGTGAGTGCTCATAAATGATAAAGATAGTACTAAATTAAAGAACAGAGGAAAATTAAAAACAAGGTACGATCAGTAAAAAGATGCATTCCCTTGTTTTAATGAGAATGTTTAGCAGCATGATTAATACGTGATTCTGAGAGAATATCGTTGTCCATTCATAATGTTATCATTTATGCAAAAAGAATAGACTAAATTTGTCTAGGAGAGTGGTGACGGTTCAATCTAACTAAAAGGCATCTACCAAATGGCGGCTATTCGTAATAGTCGACTGAGAAAATCACGTACCTTGATTCTAAGCAGTTATTGCCCACCTCCATACTAGCACGTTTCCTGGCACAGTCCCTATCTGTACACTTGAATGCCTTTGACTATCTAAAGGTAATCTTTAAGAAAATGGGATTTATAGGGCAATATACTAAGATCTCTAGATCTGTTGAATTCGGCAAGCTCACTGAGTGTGGTTCCGTAACGTGACACTAGGTAACGTCTTGGGCTGCTGTCTGTAGGCAAAAATTAAAGCTGTGGTTTAAGGCTGGCATATTTTAAGATTTATTTTAATTTACCACTGATGTCTGGATTTTTAGCTAATTATACCATATCCAAAAAACATATATTTACTAATAATTGCTTAGGCTATTTATTATAAAAAACAACCATATATCATTGATATATGAACATTTATTTCTATTTTTTCTATAGACATAAATTAATTAATTTTTTAGGCCCCCATACACTATCTAAGCTGAGTCAATTAAAACCTGGTATAAGTCAATGTCACATTGACTTATAGAAATAATATTTAAAAACCTTTTTTTATTTTGAATTAGGGTGTCATCAATTAGCTTGAGAAAATCCTACCGGTCCTCATAATTTCTTCATGAATAAACGCTATGCATTAATAGATGATTGGTGGGAACAGGTTAAAGATCTGTTACCTGGACGAATGGGTACTGTTGGAGTAACGGCCAAAGATAACCGACTATTTGTTGAAGCGCTATCGTTCAGGTATCCCGTGGCGAGACTTACCCGAACGCTTCGGTGATTTTAGAGTAGTGCATACTCGTTTTAGTCTTTGGGCTAAAACAGGTGTGTGGCAGAGAGTCTTTGAAGTGCTGTCACATGACCGTGACAATGAATATGTGATGTTAGACTGCACCCCATTGTACGTGCTTACCAACACAGCGCTGGGGGGAAATCAGGCGAATAGGCGCAGTAAAGGGGGCTTAAGCACCAAAATTCATGCCCGTACTGATGCTTTAGGCAACCCGACAGGATTTTATCTCACGGATGGGCAGGTTCATGACTTAAACGGTTCAGATGTGTTGCTGGACTTATCGTTGAGCCAGACCTGGCTTATGGATAAAGCCTACAACTCCAGGGATCGGGTCATTGATCTAATTTTAGAGGCGAAGGGTCAAGTTGTGATGCCAGCGAAAAGTAATTCTATTGATCAGCGTGATTATGATTGACATATCTACAAGGCAAGACATCTGATCGAGAAATTTTTTGCCAAGCTCAAACAATATCGTGCTATTGCCACACGCTATGATAAATTGGCTCAAAACTTCTTATCAGCGATCTATCTGGCTTAATTGATGACACGCCCTAGTTTGAGATTGTCAAAAAAAAGTGTAGCAAATTGCTACACTTTTTCACTTTTCTGAATCAGCTGTTTTAAAAAATCTTCTAGTTGTAAGAGACTAGCTTCGTCAATTTCCGAGATATTCAGAGAAACCTTAAGCTGTTTTTGATTGAGTTTGATATTCCCCGCAATCTTACCTGCATATTCAATTTTTCTAACCACAGATGTTGTGGTCAGTTTTCCTGGATCCTGACTCAATATTTTTTCAGCATAGGCAGTAACTTTACTTTGCTCTAGTTTTTTGTCTTTTACTTTTTCCCAAGCCCCTAGCAAAGCCTTTTCGGCCTCAGAAAGTTGCTCTATATGATCCGACAGAAATTTTTTGAATGCAGTTGCAGCAGTACGACCTAGTAGGCCTGGTTCCACATCAAGGTCATTTAAAATTACTTGAGGCAGTTTTTCGTACGCTAAATACTTGTACATATCTTCGCGATTTAAACCCAGTGAATTGGCTAAACGTTGCTTGTTTTTCTTTAACTTCTCATCAAGTGAGTTCAGGCCAATAAAAATTTCATAATCTGTCAGGTCCTGACGCTTTAAATTCTCTGCTAAGGTTAACAAAGATGCTTCTACATTATTCGCATCAATGATAATAGCTTCAATCACAGACTTGCCGAGTAAATGGTGCGCCCGTAAGCGCCGCTCGCCTGCAATGAGTTCATATTTCAGATTATCAAGTTTACGCACTGTAATGGGCTGCAAAAGACCGACTTCGTCAATGGAATCCGCCAGTTCTTTTAATTGTGACTCTTCAAATAATTTACGCGGCTGGTTTGGACTACGGCTGATATCCTCAATAGGAACATTACGTCTAAACTCTTTCAGCTCTCTAATATTGTCTTTCTGTGCTTGCTGATGTTTTTCTGTATTCTGTTTCAGTTTCTGAGCTAAAAGCTCTTTGGTGCTTGCCATAATACTCTCAGGTTTAAACTTTAGCTACAATTTCATTGGCAAGGCTTTCAAAAGCCTTACGTACTTTTGAATTTTTTTCTACGTTCAAAAGTGATTGTTGCAGAATCGCTGCTTGATTAACTTTAGTACTTTGAGGAATGGTAGTCTCTAAAAGTTTTCCTACCTGTTTCAAGGCTTCATTCCGAATCAGCTTACAGACATTCTGACGTTCATCATGCTTAATTAGTAAAGCGCCTAAAAGCTCTAAATCTGGATTAATACGTTTGATCTTTTCAAGATGATTTAAAAGATCTGTTACCCCATACAATCCATATTGTGATCCGGATTCGATAGGGATAATGACATGTGTTGAAGATGCCAGGGCATTGCTGGTTAATAATTTAAGACTAGGTGGACAGTCGATCAATATAAAATCATAAAGATCTTTTAACAGTTCTAACTTGATATTTAACTCTTCAGAAGGACGGGGAGCTTCTTCTTTTAGTTGGTCTTCAGTTTTTCCTAAATTCAAGGAACCATAAATTAATGATACTTTTTCAAAGTTCGTTTCTTCTTGTAATGCATCTGCCAACAACGAAATATCGCCCACTAGTAATTCTGCTGTAGTCACAACAATTTCGCTTGGATGTTGGATCCCAATGTGTAAACTTGCGTTTGCTTGAGGATCTAAATCAATGACTAAAACCTTGTTGCCCAGATTGGCAAGTTCTGAGGCTAGGTGCACAACAGTCGTTGTTTTGCCACATCCGCCTTTATGGTTAGCAACAGTAATAATTTTTGCAGACATGCGTGTCAGATGCTTCCGTATTTGAATGTTTAGTAATATAAATAACTTTCACTCATCTTACTATAGTTTTAAAATTTATAAATCCTATTTGTTCAGATGTAAAACAGCTTAAAAATAAATCTTTAACTAAGCTAGCTTAATTAATAATTAGAATAATTAGTTATTTAGCTAATTAATAATTAAGAGTACATTTTTATTATATAAAACAAATGCTTAGAGTTTTAAAAGTGGAAGGTTTGTCACCATAAAGTGGAAGGTCTGTCACTCTAAAGTGGAAGGTCTGTCACTCTAAAGTGGAAGGTTTGTCACTCTAAAGTGGAAGGTTTGTCACTCTAAAGTGGAAGGTCTGTCACTAGGGTGGAAGGTTTGTCACTGCTATTTTTTAAACCGCTATTTTTATTTAAAAATAATTTAAAAAACAATTATTTAATATGTTAATAAAGTCTCGTAACTAAGCCTTAAAGGTGGAAGGGTTGTCACTGTATGTTCTTAACCTGTGGATAATCTGTTTTTATTGGATATTTCCTGATGATTATATGTGCAGTTATACCTTTCGAATCTAACTGAAAGGTGGAAGCCTTGTCACATCAGGGTTTCTATTTAACTTAACCTATCTGAATGTGGGTGAAAAAAGTAAAAATAGTCATTCTAAACTGTAATTTCGGGGGCTAAAGGTGGAAGGTCTGTCACTGTAGGGTGGAAATACTGTATTTAATTCCACTTTAAAGGCAAAAAATCGGATAATAACGCTTTTTTTTGATGACGGACCTTCCACTTTTAGAATCTTGTGGTGAAAGTCTTGAAAGTTTTTCCACTTTTGTATATAAAAACTAAGTCAAATTATAAATATCACGGTTATGACAGAATCTGAACCATTGCAAGAAGAAACGAATTATATTCCCTACTGTATAGGCAACATTCGCCATAATGGCGTTGTCAGTACCAGTAACCGCTTAATTCGCCCAATCGAGTTGTCATCCAATGAATATAAGGCACTTCTATATGCAATGGCGGTTGCGAATTATAGTGAGAAAAATAGGGTAGATGGTGAAATTACCGAACAAACTTATATTTATTTGTATAAGGATGATTTGGCAGATTTACTAGGATTAAATAAACGTAATTCAATTAATGTTGCAATAGATCGGATCTATAAAGAGCTTTCATCCCGGGTAGCTCATTTTATTATTGAGGAGCCTGCTGATAATGGTAAGAGAAAGACTAAAAAAGTACATTCTGTCGTTCCCATTATCCGTGAGTTAAGATGGGAAGATGACTCTAAAAATGCGATTCAGATTCGTTTTACTAGTGAGGTGTTGCCGTATTTCACTCAATTGGCTGGGGGTAATTTTACTACCTATCAGCTAAAACATCTTTTTGCCCTAGATTCTGTTGCCAGTATGAGTCTTTATACTTATTTCATTAAAAACGAATTTAAGTACGCCAATCAAAAGAGTTATGAAGTGCCATTGCTTTTAGAAAACTTGAAAGCACTGATTGATATTAATGAAACCAAATATGATCGCTGGGTAGATTTTAGACGCTATGTATTAGACAAAATAGTGACAGAAATTAACGAAAATACAGATCTACAATTAGAGTATGAAACCGTTAAGAAAGGCCGTCCAATTGTAGGTGTGAATTTTAAACTGCATCATCGGATTGCTGATAAGGCACTGGATGAAATTGCAGTGATTGAAAAAATCTATCTTGATGTTCCATTTGAAGACAATGCATCCGTAAAAGAATTAGGGGCTAAATTCGATACGAATGTACGTTCTTGGTATATTTTTAATAATGATGAAAATTATCAGCAGTTCAAGAAGTGGTTTAAAAAAGTAGGATGCCTCACTGACTCTCAAGCAAATATTGTCATTAATGACACTTTATTCCAAATGGATTTTGCTGAAATTGGTATGGGGCTGAATGACTTTAAACGAAATATGAAGCATAAACTTAAAAATAATCCAGAATTCGTTCAAAGTATTCGTGAAAGACTGAATGATATTTTTGGTAAAGAGCTGATCTAGCGAAAAGTGTAGCAACTTGCTACACTTTTTTAAATATATGTTTGTAAAGAATACAAGTGGTAAGGACCCTAGGATAAAAACGACTCTGTTAGATAAAGGCTTTAGAGATAGATCTTCCCTAAGTTATCCAAATTTAAGTGACAACTTGGGTATGAGGTCTGCCTAATTCCTTAAATCTATTCAAAACGTAAGTGTTCGCTGAACACACCTTATGAATTCATCCTATAAGCCTTAATTTAGTCCCCACTTAAAAACAAGTGGAGACTAAATTTATGACTACAAATAACTAGGGTCTGTTGACATTTACTGTTCATAATTAACCCTATAAAGGTAGCCATAAAAATATACAGGCTAAAGCAACAGAACTTTGATAATTTC
>NZ_JAMXXS010000049.1:0-14927 GCF_024129595.1 Acinetobacter lwoffii
GTAGTGTGGGGTTACCCATGTGAGAGTAAGTCATCGCCAGCTCATTATTCGAAAGTCCCCCTCCGCATTAGCAGAGGGGGATTTTTTTATGTGTAAAAAATATAAATAAAACTTCAAAATTAAATCGTTTTATAGCTTTTAAAATGTATCTATTTACCTTTCTCTGCTGAATTTACATCAGGAATTCTGTATCTTGATTTTAATTTGAACAATAAATCAGTATGGAGAAGATAATGTTGTCGCAATTTAAAATAAAAATTCTACTCAGTTGTTGTGCTTTAGCGTTTACTGCCTGTCATGCAGAGAATTCATCTTCTAGAAGTACTCAAGAGACCTCTACATCAGCTGCCAAATCGGATGCAGTCTCTTCAAACTTGCAAAAATATAAGACCGAACAGGTTGCTCAATTTAATGAACCATGGGCGATTACTACTTTAAATGATGGCCGGCTATTGGTTACTGAGCGTAAAGGAAAATTGCAGCTCTTTGATCCAAATACCAAGAAAAAAATTGAAGTTAAAGGCATACCTCAAGTCGCATATGGAGGCCAGGGTGGTTTAGGTGAAGTGGCCTTACATCCAGATTTTGCAAAGAATCGGTGGGTATATCTGAGTTATGCCGAACAAGGCCAGGGTGGATATGGTGCAGTGGTAATCCGTGGCAAACTGGATTTAAATCAAGCCACCCCTCAACTGACACAAATTAAACGGATCTGGACGCAAGTGCCGAAATTTTCTGGCCAGGGACATTATGCCCATCGGATTGTATTTGGGTCGGATGGTAAGTTATGGATCAGTTCAGGAGAACGTCAGCAATTCAACCCTGCACAGGACATGCAATCTAATGCCGGTAAGATTATTCGCCTGAATGATGATGGCTCAATCCCTGCCGATAATCCGTTTATGACTCAGGGTAAAATTGCTCAGCAGGTCTGGAGTCTTGGACACCGTAATCCTCTAGGCATGGCTTTTGATCCGAAAGGGCAGCTTTGGGTGATCGAAATGGGACCGAAAGGCGGCGATGAACTGAACGAGATTGTCAAAGCTAAAAATTATGGTTATCCGTTAGTGTCTAATGGCAATCATTATGATGGCAAGCCCATTCCTGATCACAGTACCCGACCTGAATTTGAAGCCCCGGCACTGGATTGGACTCCGGTAATTTCTCCTTCAGATTTAATATTTTATACGGCTAATGTCTTCCCGCAATGGAAAAATAAGGCGATTGCGACCGGTCTGTCTTCCAAGGCGATTGTGATTGTGGATACGAACCAGACCCCAGTGAAAGAAGTTCAGCGTCTGGATATGAAAGAGCGGATTCGCGGGGTTGCTCAGGCACAGGATGGTTCACTGTGGGTGATTCAAGATGGTCCGCAAGCAGCTCTGTTAAAAATGACAGCACCTTAATCCTCTGCTTTTAGGATGCTTATCTAAATATGAAATATTGAATAAGCTGACCATCTGAATAAAAATTTTTTTAAGCTGATGCTGGCATGAAAGAAAAAGGCCTCTACATCCTGTGAAGGCCTTTTCATATTCTGTTAAAGGTATAATGTCTGTTATACCGATCAGCATCCTGCTACGTGAATTTTTTTATTTTTCTTACAAGACTTCCTGTCTTGGTATGATCTGAATATAGCCTGAAGCGATACAACGCAATAGGGCAGTTTAACTGCATGGATTGTAGGTCAAAGCCGACAGCCGAATTTTAAAAGATAATTTTAAAAATACTGTTTCAAAATGATCATCTGACCAAATCATAAACTGCGGTGATGATTTTGCTGTATGTTAGCGAGAGAAAACTCTTTTGATATGCATCAACTGATATAAATAAAAACGTCCATAAAATAATAAAAAGGAAACTCCTATGCCTACGATTCAAATTGAAGTTCGGCAACAATATCCTCAAGCAGTTGAGGAACAATTGCTTAACAGCGTATTTCATTGTGTGAAAACTGCCTTTCAGCTGCCTGAATATGATCGTAATATTCGTCTGGTCGTGCATGAAGCGCATCGTTTTCATTATATGAGCCATTTAGCTCAGCCTGAATATTTTACCTTGATCAGTATTGACTGTTTTGCTGGCCGCAGTCTGGAGACCAAGCGCAATTTGTATCAGCAGATGGTCAAAAGTCTCGGAGAAATCGGCATTCCTGCAGATCATATTCTGATTCATCTGAGAGAAAGTGCACTAGAAAATTGGGAGATCCGGGGAGGGCAGGCCGCCTGTGATGTTGATCTCGGCTTTAAGGTTGATGTTTGATGCATTCCGATCACTACTCTAGTTAAACCTAAAGTTTAAACAGAAAAGCCTCAACATCCTGTCGAGGCTTTTCTGGATTTGCTTCTCAGATCTGACTCCTGTCTAATCTGTCAACTTCCTGTTGATTGGCGCTTTTTATTGTTGTCGTATCGCTTTGCAGACTTCCTGTCTGTCTATGTACTCACTATAGCCTCGCATAAAATGACTGCATAGCGGCTAAACTCTGCGCTGCATGTAGGCTAAAACGTACAGGGCTGTCGTCCAGTCATTAAGCACTGACATATTGAATCAGTCTATCCACTACAGCTTTTAAGTTTTTATTATCAAATTCATTGCCTTGGAAGGAATAATCTTTGTTGCGTGCAAAGATGTCACGGATTTCGATCACGGCATTGGTATCTACCAGTCCAAGTTGAGTGCCGACTTGACGAATCTGGTCAATCGAACGTGAGCCATTGGTCGCGCCATAACCAATATAAGCTGCCGGTTTGCTTTGCCATTCCTTGCCGAGATAGTCCAGGGCATTTTTCAGGGCAGGGCTATAGCCATGATTGTATTCAGGTGTGACAAAAATAAAGGCATCGCCGAGTGCAATCTTGTCGGCCCAGTCTTGCTGTTTGGGCTGATCATAAATCCCGGTCAATGGCGGATGAGCACCAGAAAACAGCGGAAGATCCCATTCTTTTAGATCGACAATTTCAGTTTCTAAAGTGCTAAAGGCATAACTTTTAATTTCCTGCAGTACCCAGTGCGCCACTTTAATCGCAGTACGTCCCTCACGCACACTCCCAACCACAATATAAATTTTCATGTTTCATCCTTTCTTCGGGTCTGATCATCAAATTAAATTAATCAGATTTCAGGAAGGTGACTAGAGATGATTTGTATCCGGAATATAAAAAAGCTCCCGAAGGAGCTTTTTTAAAATCAGTTAATTAGCTGATGTCTTACATCAGTTTAATGCCTTGCTGACCCGCAGGTGTCACTTTGAAGATTTCCACTTCAAAGGTGATGTTTTTGCCTGCCAATGGATGGTTAAAGTCCACTTCAGTGATGTCATCATTCACCGATCTCACCACGCCATACAGGGTGGCTTTGGCTTTGTCTTCAAACTCGATCATGTGACCTTCGATTGGACGTTCTCCGAACTTCACCGTATCAAATTTCTGGATGTTTTCTGGATTCCAGGGACCAAAAGCATCTTCTGGAGGCAGGCTCACCGTACGACGGTCACCGGCACGTAAACCAAACAGTGCTTTTTCAAAACCAGGCAGTAAATTGCCATCGCCAATCACCAGGCTGACCGGTTCTTCACGGCTACGGGTATTGTCAATTTCTACGCCATTTTCGATTGCGACAGAAAAGTGCAGCTCGACTTTAGAACCGTCTGCAACCCGGGTTTCTTCGTTAGGATGAATAAAATCAGTCATGTTGTGCTTGCGCCCGTTGAATTCGATGTTTTTCTAAGAAAAAGGTATCAATCAGCATCAGAATAGTGCCTACAGTAATAGCACTATCTGCGATATTGAACGCAGGGAAGTGGCTGTTCTGGTAATACACATGAATAAAATCGACTACATAGCCGAGGCTGACCCGGTCGATTAAATTACCGATGGCACCACCCAGAATCAGGGCAATCGCCAATGGTAAAATTTTCATGTCTTTTGGCATGCGCATCAGCCAAAACACAAAGATTACAGACACTAAACCTGCCAGTGAAGTAAAGAAATAGCGTTGCCAACCACCGGCATCGGACAGGAAACTAAAGGCAGCGCCATAGTTATGTAGCAGTGTCCAATTTAAAAAGGGCAGCACAGGAACAGGATCTGCATAGTTCAGATTTGTCACTGCAATCCATTTGGTCCATTGATCCAGAATGATCGCCAGAATGGCCAGTCCAACCCACCATAAATTATGTGGATAGAACTGGAATAAGCCCTTTTTGGTGTGGGTATTAGGCATATTTTCTCTCTTCGCCTTGGCCTGTAGGAAGGTTGATGATACAACGACCGCATAGACCAGGATGTGCAGAATGTGTATTTACATCTGGTAATACATGCCAGCAACGTACGCATTTTTCGCCATCAGCTGCTGAAACTTTCACATTCAAGCCTTCAAGATCAGACGCTTCACCTTGTGCTGCATCAAACTCATTGACGATCACTTGTGATGTGATCAGTACGAAACGAAGCTCATCACTTAACTTATCTAGCACTGCTTTTAATTCGGCATTTGCCCAAAGTTCAACTTTGGCAGACAAGTTAGAACCGACAGTTTTCGCGGTACGTGCAGTTTCAATGAATTTGTTTACTGCAGATTTCACGGCAATGAGCGTTTGCCATTCAGCTTCAGATACTACATTTGCAGTTGAAGCCACAGGAATATCATACCATTCAGCCGTGAACACGTATTTCTCTGATTGCTCAGGAATTAACGGCCAAGCTTCTTGTGCAGTGAAGCTCAGGATTGGTGACATCCAACGCACGAATGCTTGTACCAAGTGATACAACGCAGTTTGTGCAGAATGACGTGCTTGCGAATCCGCTTTCGTGGTGTATTGACGGTCTTTGATGATGTCTAAGTAGAAACCACCCAAGTCATTGATACAGAAATTAGTCAGAGCAGTCGTTACGATATGGAAGTTCATATCTTCGTATGCTTTCTTAATGGTTTCTTGCACTTCAGATGCACGTTGCAGAATGTATTGATCCAGCGCGATCAATTGATCTACAGGAAGCGCATCTGTTGATGGTTTGAAGCCATTCAGGTTAGCAAGCAAGAAACGAAGCGTGTTACGGATACGACGGTAACCATCAGAGGCACGGCTAAAAATTTCTTTACCCGCGGTCATTTCATAACGGTAGTCCGCTGATGCGATCCAGAAGCGTAAGCCATCCGCACCCATATCTTTAATGATGTCTTGCGGCGTGATCACGTTACCGATCGACTTGGACATCTTGCGGCCTTTTTCATCCACGACGAAACCGTGAGTCAATAGACCTTTATATGGCGCACGTTCGTTAATCGCAATCGAGGTCAATAACGACGACTGGAACCAGCCACGGTGCTGGTCTGAACCTTCAAGGTACAAATCAGCAGGATCAGTCAGTTCTTCACGTTCACGCAGTACCGCATAGTGCGTTGTACCAGAGTCAAACCAGACATCTAATGTGTCACGAACTGCGTTGTATTGTTCAGCATCCACACCGATGAATTCAGATGCATCACGATTGTACCAGCCATCAATCCCTTCCTGCTCGATCAGTTTCGCGACTTCTTCGATCAGTTCAGGCGTACGTGGATGCAATTCATTGGTGTCTTTGTGTACGAAGAATGGGATTGGTACACCCCAGGTACGTTGACGCGAGATACACCAGTCCGGACGACCTTCAATCATCGCCTGAATCCGGTTTTTACCCCAGTCCGGCACAAAGCTGATCTCGTTTTCAATCGCGTTTAATGCGCCTTGACGTAAACCTTTGGCATCCATGCTGATGAACCATTGTGGGGTCGCACGGAAGATAATCGGCGTTTTATGGCGCCAGCAATGCGGATAGCTATGCTTGATCACCACATGTGCCCAAAGCTTGGTCGCTTCAGTCAATGCTGCAATAATTTTTGGATTGGCTTTGTAGATGTGCTCGCCCGGGAAGATTGGCGAAGTCGGTAAATACACACCATTACCGCCGACTGGGTTTTCTACTTTTAAGTTGTACTGTAAACCAACTTTATAGTCGTCTACACCGTGGCCCGGTGCGGTATGTACTGCACCTGTACCGCTAGCATCGGTGACGTGTTCACCCAAGATCACTGGCACTTGGCGTTCAGCAATTAAAGGATGTTGAAGAACTAAATTCTCAAGTTTTGAACCTGTGAATTCAGCAAGCACTTCAAATGCAGTAAAGCCATAACGCTGAGTTGCAGACTCAACCAATGATTTCGCAAGGATGAAGTTTTGTGATGCTTTGTCTTCACCAATTGCTTTCACCAGTTGGTATTCAAGTTCAGCGTGTAATGCAACCGCTTGGTTGGCAGGCATGGTCCAAGGCGTTGTTGTCCAAATCACGATATCCGTACGATCAGCGATTTCTACGCCGACACGTGCAGATAAATCAGCAAGGTCTACAACCGTGAAACCGACGTCAATTGCGTCAGATTTTTTATCTTCGTATTCAACTTCAGCTTCAGCGAGTGATGAACCACAGTCTAAACACCAGTTGACTGGTTTCAGACCTGGCTCGATATGACCTGCTTTCGCGATTGCACCCAATGAACGTACGATGTCAGCTTCTTGTTTGAAGTTCATCGTTAAGTAAGGATTGTCCCAATCCCCGAATACGCCCATACGTACGAAGTCTTTCTTTTGAAGCTCAACTTGGGTGTAGGCATATTCACGGCAGGCTTTACGGAAGGTAGATGCATCCACTTTTACGCCGACTTTACCGACTTTTTCTTCGACTTTGAGTTCGATTGGCAAACCGTGACAGTCCCAGCCCGGTACATACGGTGCATCAAAGCCATCCATGACACGGCTTTTGATAATGATGTCTTTGAGTACTTTGTTGACCGCATGACCCAAATGAATTTGACCATTGGCATAAGGAGGGCCGTCATGAAGCACGTATTTTTTCTTGCCAATACGCGATTCACGAATCTGCTGATAAATGTTGTCGGCATACCACTCTTCTAACCATTTCGCTTCACGTACTGCCAAATTTGCTTTCATTGCAAAGTCAGTACCTGGGAGGTTTAGCGTGGCTTTATAGTCCACTGCATTTTCAGGAGTTTGCTTATCGCTCATGCAAGTCATCTTCCAATCTAATCAGTTATGTCACTGACACGTTTTACAATAAAAATATGGGATATTAAAAGGGAAATGTGGGGTGATTTCGACGAAACTCAAGCAGTTTCTCGACATCATCATCAATTCCGGCTTTTAGCGCTTCAAGCGAAGGATAGTCCTTTTCGCCATGTAAATAGTTTAAGAACGTCACCCGCATCAACAGGCCATACAGATTAGCAGAAACATCTGGAAAATGTACTTCTAATCGCCACTCTGGGTGTGCTTGTTTGATGGCTGGACGTGTGCCGACATGACCTGCCCCAAACAGGGCAGTCGGGTCATAACCCGCAATACCGGTTTGCGTTGCAGAGTCGGCTTTTACTTTGTCTTTTAAGGATTGGGTTTCACAAATGACTTCCACCCCATAAATTCCTTTCAGGCAGGGCTTATGACGGTTGAGCCGTACATTAATGGTCGGGAAATCAATGGTTCGACCAATCTGATCGCCATATTGCACCCGCCCAGTAATGCTATAAGGACGACCCAGCAATTGTGCGGCCAAGGCTAAATCACCAGCTTGCAAGGTCTGGCGAATCCGGGTGGAACTGACCCGTTCACCATCTAGAGCAATGGTATTTAAATTGGTCACTTCAAACCCGTAATTGCGCAGGAATTCGCTGTTGCCTTGGCGGTTTTTACCAAAGTGAAAATCATCGCCTAAGACCAGATGCCGGGCATTCAGTTTTTCTTTTAAAATGTCGGCAAAAGCTTCTGCAGTCAGGCTGCGAAAAGTATGGTCAAATTTCGCCACTGCGATATAGTCCACACCCAGCTCAGTCAGATATTCAACTTTTTCACGCAATGATGAAATACGCGGTGGGGCATCATAACCCTGAAAGTATTCAAGTGGTTGCGGCTCGAAAATCATCACTACAGATTTTAAACCCTGTGCTTTGGCCACCTGTTGCAGCTGACGGATCATCGCCTGATGGCCTAAATGCACGCCGTCAAAATTACCGATGGTCACGGCAGTTTTGGGTAATTCAGAATGAGAGGCTAAAGCATTTAGACGGAGCAGCTGCATGGGCAAATCAAGTGCTTAGAAATATCGAGAGGCTATATATTGCCATAATCTCGCGCTTTCGTCTTGCTGTTGTGTTTTTATGCAATATTTTTCTTGAAAATTCATCTTCCTTAGAATTGAGCAGTTTTGTTTTTGTACACATTGATGATGTCTGATCAGAGCACTGGTGCTTTTCATTCAGCCGCTTTTGTTTTCTAATGTCAGGGTTTTTCTTGATATCAGGTGTTTCGAATGTCCGATCTGGCGCTCATCATGGCTCTATCCAATGAATCCAAAGGCTTGTTTGAAGCAGAAGGCGTTCAGGTGCATTACAGCGGGATTGGCAAAGTCAACGCGGCCTTTAAAGCCTTTGAGGTAATTCAGAACACCGGTTGCAGTACCTTGCTGAATTTGGGCAGCGCGGGGAGTTCGCATTTCAATGCGCATGAACTGGTTGAAGTCACGCAATTTGTACAGCGTGATATGGATGTTTCACCCCTCGGCTTTGAGGTCGGTATGACCCCGATGGATCAGCATTTCCCGGGTGCGATTGAGCTGGGGTCTTACTTTGACCATTTGCCGAAAGGGATTTGTGGCACAGGCGACAGCTTTGAAACCGGTATTTCAAAAGTGGCGTGTAATTTGGTCGATATGGAAGGCTATGCCTTGGCCAAAGTCTGTAAAAAGCTGGGCGTTCGGCTGATTTCAGTGAAATACATTAGTGATGGAGCCAATGAGACTGCGCATCTGGATTGGGAAGAAAATCTGTTATTGGGTGCGAAAAAATTATTAGATTTATATCAAATGGTAAAATAAATAGGAAGGTCAAGTTTGCTCGGCGACCATAGCAGCTATGGTCGTGTGCCAATCAGAAGCGCTTGCTTATTTATCCGTGCGTGGAATCACGCCGTATAACATCATGTGTACCGTATGCTGGATAATGCGTTGCTGCATGCTGCGGTTACGCAAAGTTTTACCCGTGACCATTTCCATTTGCGTCGCAAAGTCTGCATAGTTCTGGGTAATCGCCCAAATATTCAGAATCAGTAACTCAGGATCAATATCTGCAGAAATCTTGCCTTGCTCCTGCCAGTTGGAAATTACTTTGGCTTTACGCTTGACCAGTTTTTTCAGCGGACCTTTTAAAATTTCCAGAATATGCGGTGCACCTTGAATCACCTCCAAAGCAAATAAACGGGATGCTTTAGGCTGGGTACGCGACACTTCAATTTTTTGCATCAAATAATTGGTGATCGCTTCTTCAGGTTCAAGTTCAGCTTCCAGGGTTTGTAAAGGCGCCAGCCATTTTTGTAAAACGGTGGTTAATACCTCGACATACAGGGCTTCTTTATTTTCATAATAATAGAAAATATTCGACTTATGCATTTCTGCAATTTGTGCGATTTCATCCAGACTTGCCCCATTAAAACCATATAGGGAAAATACGTCTAGTGCAGCATTTAGCAGCTGATTGCGTTTTTGAGTACTCTTTTTTTGTTCCATTAGCAAATATAAAAAACAATGAAAAAGGGAATCCTCAATTGTACGGCAAATCATCAGATTTGTGCACACAGTCACAGGCTAATTTTTTGAATAATGATGATTTATTCTCTAGATTAATATTTAAAACAGGCTAAATGCATCTACACCGGGAGAAAAATTCAAGTTTCTGAAAATACTTCATTTATTCATCTTTTTTCTTCATCAATGGAGGAGAAGAATAATGTTGAAATGAAAGTGATGAAAATGTCTTCTCATTGAGATAAAAGTATTTTTTATAAGAATAAGACCCAAAACCATGTGCGATTTTGGGTTGGAGTGGGTATTCAGGTCGCTAAAACTGCCTGCAAGACCTGCTGTTCCAGTTCTGCAAATGTCACACTTTTTTGCCGGGGACGTGGCAAATTGACTCTAAACTCTTTGGCAATATGGCCTTTGTCCAGCAAGATAATCCGGTCTGCCAGTTGCACGGCTTCACTGACGTCATGCGTGACCAGAATGGCGGTAAAGCCTTGTTCGGTCCAGAGGTGCTCAATCAGGTTTTGCATTTCCAGACGTGTTAGGGCATCCAGAGCACCGAGCGGTTCGTCCAGCAGTAGAATACGCGGTTGATGCGACAATGCCCGCGCCAAGGCAGTACGTTGCCGTTGACCCCCGGAAAGTTGTGAAGGCCAGAGTCCAGCTTTTTCTTTGAGCCCGACCTTTTCCAGCATTTGCGAAGCTTTGGCATGCTGCCCTTTGCCGAGGCCTAACTGCACATTCTGTTCGATGCTGCGCCAGGGCAGCAGGCGAGGGTCCTGAAACATCACCCGGATATCATCGGTAGTAATGCCTTCGCGAATATGCCGGGCTGACTTAAACTTGATTTCGCCGTAGCTTTGCTGTTCCAGATCGGCAATCAGGCGCAATAAGGTACTTTTACCACAACCGCTGCGACCAACAATTGCCAGAAATTCACCCGGCTGGATATGCAGGTCCAGATCTTCCAGAACCTTGACCGAACCGTAAAACTTGTGCAGCTGTTCAATGATAATTTCGGCACCGATCACTGCAGCAGGATTGATCTCTGCCGCAGGTTGGTCCAGTGGCACAATCGGGTCATTGGCATGACGCCCTAAACTGAGATCAGTCATCACATGCTCCTCATTTATTCTTTATTTTTGATAGCCGGCATGCCAGCGCAGCAGGAATCGCTCTAAGGCCACGGCCAGAACATCGGCCAGTTTGCCGAGCAGGGCATACAATAAAATACCTACCAGAACCACGTCAGTTTGCAAAAATTCACGTGCATTCATGGTCATATAACCAATACCAGACTGGGCGGAAATGGTTTCGGCCACGATTAATAATACCCAGACCAGACCTAGAGAAAAACGCAGTCCGACCAGAATTGACGGCATCGCACCCGGCAGAATAATTTCTTTATACAGTTGCCAGCGAGTTAAGCCATAGCTTTTGCCCATCTCGATCAATTGCGGATCGACGGAACGAATCCCATGATAGGTATTGATATAAATCGGGAAAAATACCCCAATCGCCACCAGAAACAATTTGGCAGATTCATCAATCCCGAACCATAAGATGACTAGGGGAATGAGTGCCAGTGCAGGAATATTCCGAATCATCTGCAAGGTGGTATCGAGCAGGGTAGAGGCAGTTCTGGATGAACCATTTAACAGGCCCAGTAATAGGCCCAAACCACCACCTACCAATAATCCGCTGATGGCACGCCCCGCACTGACTTGCACATGCATCCACAGTTCACCACTGAGTAGCAAATTCCAGAAGGCCAAAACTACCGCACTCGGTGCAGGCAGAATCCGGCTTTCCAGCAGGCCTGTACTAGAGGTAATCTGCCAAATCGCAATCAAAAAAATTGGAACTAGCCAGGGCAGCAGATGCTGCCCCAGAATTGTTCCACGTGAAACCTGCTTTTGGGCCAGGGTTTCAACGGAAACGACTTTTGACATTAAGCAGACTCCTTAATTTTCTCAGCCTGCTTGTTCTCGTCCGGTGTGTAGTTGTTCGCCACGATTTCACCAAATGGACCGGTCAAGTTTGGTTGAGTGAGTTTTTGCTGGGTTTCCAGTGGAAGTAAAGGGAATACCAGTTCGGCAAAACGGATTGATTCTTCCAGATGTGGATAGCCTGAGAAAATAAAGGTGCTAATTCCCAAATCAGCATATTCCTGGATACGTGCAGCGACAGTTTCCGGATCGCCGACCAGTGCCGTACCTGCACCACCACGAACCAGACCCACACCTGCCCAGAGGTTTGGAGAAACTTCGAGTTTGCTGCGATCGCCATTGTGCAGTTCTGCCATACGGCGCTGACCGACCGAGTCCATGGATTTGAACTTGGCTTGGGCTGCAGCGATAGTGGCATCATCCACATATTGAATCAGTTCTTCAGCCGCCGCCCAGGCCTGCTCATTGGTTTCGCGTACGATCACGTGTAAACGGATCCCGTAATTCAGTTCACGACCTTTAGCTGCAGCCTTGGCTTTTACCACTGCAATTTTTTCTTTGACTGCTGCCGGTGGCTCGCCCCAGGTCAAGTAAGTATCGACCTGATCCGTGGCCAGCTCAATGGCATCATCCGATGAACCGCCAAACCATAAAGGCGGATGTGGCTGCTGGATTGGTGGATACAGTAATTTTGCCTCGTCGACACTTAAGCGTTCGCCATGGAAGCTAAAGCTTTCACCGGTATGTGAGCGTTTTAAAATTTCACGCCAGATGGTGGTGTATTCGGTCGCCGTTTTATAGCGGGTTGTGTGATCTTCATAGACGCCGTCACCTTTTAGTTCCTGTTCATCACCGCCAGTCACCAGATTCAGCAGCACCCGGCCATTGGACAAGCGGTCAAAGGTCGCGGCCATACGTGCAGCCAGTGCCGGAGTGGTCACGCCTGGACGCAGCGCCACCAGGAATTTTAATTTTTTGGTCGCATCAATCAGGCTGGCTGCGGTTAACCATGGATCTTCACAAGAACGGCCAGTCGGAATTAGCACCCCTTCATAACCTAAGTTATCTACCGCAACGGCAATCTGCTTCATGTAGGTATGATCTACAACACGTGCGCCCTTGCTGGTGCCTAAGTAACGACTGTCGCCATGAGTGGGGATAAACCAGAAAATTTTCATGTGATATTCCTTAAATTAAATCATCTTGTTTGTTCATCAATGTGTGGCTGCTGGCGACTAGATCTGTTGCTGGACGCTGATGGTTTTGGGAATCAGTTGAACCTGCTGGAAGAGATCGGCAATATTCTGTTGGGCTTTTATCACTTCCGGAGTTAAAGGTTGAACCGGCGAAGGTTTAAGACGACGCTCAAATGCAACTTTCGCCACTTCTGGTTTCAGACCAGTACTTTTCTGATAAATATCTAGAGCTACAGTCTGATTTTTAAGAATCCACTGGTCAGAGGCATTTAAAGCCTGAATAAACTTCCCGGGGCTATCCGGATGCTTCCGAATAAATTCGGGATTGCCGATATAAAAGGAGTAGGTTTGTGGAAAGTCACTGGATTCAATCAGCACCTTAACCTGGCTGTCGAACTCGGCTGCACCCAGAAAGGGATCCCAGATTGCCCAGGCATCAATGGCTTTTTTGTCAAAAGCAGCACGTGCATCCGCAGGGGGAAGCCAAATGGCTTGAATCTCTGACCAGCTTAATCCGGCTTTTTCCAGGGTTTTGGCCAGAAGTTCATGGGCACTTGAACCTTTTTGAACCGCGATCCGTTTTCCTTTCAACTGTTGAATGTTTTGAATCACACTGTCTTTCGGCACGACCACGGCCAAAGAATTTCCCGCCACTTTTTCAAAGGCCACGTAGCTCAGGGCTTTGTCTGCCGCCTGTGCAAAAATAGGCGGAGTATTTCCCACATAGCCATAATCCACTGCACCGACCGCTAAGGCTTCCAGCATTTGTGGGCCTGCCGGAAACTCTTTCCATTCAATTTTGGCATTCGGGAATTGTTGTTCTAATAGCTTTTCATCGCGTGCCACCAGCAGATTCAAGGCTGATTTCTGAAAGCCAATCGCAATGGTTTTTACCGGTTGTGTTGCTTTGGTGTCTGCAGCAGTCTTTTGCTGTGCTTCCTGTTTCTGACAGCCAGTCAGACTAAAGCTCAATAACGCTAAACTGATATAAGAAACTGTTTTTAAATGACTCATCTTTATTCTCGAATTATTCTGCTGTTATTTAATAATTGCTGCATCAATATTCAGCTTTTGTGGAATCAGCTGCTGCGCATAAAACGCATCGGCGACCTGTTGCTGTTTTTGAATCACGTCAGTCGTGAGGGGTTTAACACCGAAGCCCATGCGTGAAATAGAGGTTTTTAAGACATCGACGGTTAGACCTGTCGGTTTTTGCAGGAGCTGAGCGGCAGCGTCCTGATTTTTTGCGACCCAGTCCGTGGTCAGGTTTAGTTCATTGACAACCGCCTGTACCACCTGAGGATGGCTTTCTGCGAACTTGCGATCTGCCAGATAGAACTGGTGGTTGCTCACCACATTTTCACCGCTGGCAATGATACGTGCACCAATCTGATGTTCAGCAGCTGCAAAAAACGGATCCCAGATCACCCAGGCATCGACCGCACCACGTTCAAATGCAGCACGTGCATCGGAAGGGGGTAAATAAATTACTTCGATATCACCGAATGTCAGCTTGTTGGCTTCCAGAACTTTTAATAGCAGGTAATGCACGTTTGAACTTTTGTTCAGGGCCACCCGTTTGCCTTTCAGATCCTGAATGGACTGGATCGTTGAATCTTTCGGTACAATTAAGGCTTCGGCCTTAGGTGCTTGCGGCTGATTGGCCACATAGACCAGATTTGAGTTGGCCGCCTGAGCAAAAATTGGCGGTGCTTCACCGGCTTCACCAAAAGAGACGCTGCCAACATTCAGGCCCTCAAGCAGTTGTGGGCCGGCCGGAAATTCTACCCATTTCACATTGACCCCTTGCTGTTTTAAGCTGGTTTCCAGCGTGCCGCGTTCTTTTAAAATAGGTAATATGCCGTATTTTTGGAAACCGATATTCAGGGTAATGGTCTCTTCTTTTTTCGAGCAGCCTGAAAGCATCATGACACCCGCCATCGCAGTACCAAGTACTGCAGTCTTTGCTAAAAACTGAACATGAGATGGGCGCATGAATCAAAACTCCCGAAAGTGAAAAACTAGTGAATGAAAACTTAGACACACGCTAATCGTTTTTGTTTTTCGCGGATTCAAATCCCAAGTGCGACACATTTGTAGTTAGTTGAAAAAGTTAGGTGTATTAGAATCATTAGACTTTTTCAACTCGCAATTGG
>NZ_JAMXXS010000050.1:0-14095 GCF_024129595.1 Acinetobacter lwoffii
GGAGCCAAATAGAACGAACACCACTCCCTGAAACAAATACACCTTTCTTGCGCAATTCGTTACTGGTACGATGCTGACCATAAGCTGGATAGCCAATACTGCCAAAGGTAGAGCCAATATGAATGATCTGGCTCGGCTGAGTTTTTGACATCAGTGGAATCATTCCTTGTACCAGTTGCAAGGGATAAACCACATTAATCAGCATCATCTGTTCCATCATCTCCTGTGACTGCTGTGAGAACAGACTGAAATCATTGATGCCGGCATTATTGATGTAATAGTGGATTGGGGTATTCAATGTAGCCAGTGCATGAATCAGCTCGTCACGGCTCTGCTGCTCGGCCAAGTCACAGCAAATCCCTTGCAGTTGTATATTCGGATAACGCTGCGCCAGTTTTTCACCTAATTTTCGTAAAGTCCGTTCATTACGTCCGACCAGAACCAGATTCAAGCCATTTTTCCCGAGAATATCGGCAATGGCCTGTCCGATGCCACCGGTCGCACCTAGAAGAACTGCTGTTAAATTGGACATAGATCATTTCTCTTATCGTTGAGTTTTTTAATATGATGTCTCTTGCTGCTTTGCTTAAACGTCAGGATTCAGGCCCAGTCCCATACAGATATACAATTTACGCTGTTCAAGCGGTACCAAGATTTCACGTCGGCCATGCATAAAGCGTTTGTTATCAATGAT
The DNA here is from genome assembly GCF_024129595.1 of Acinetobacter lwoffii. Lineage (GTDB taxonomy): Bacteria > Pseudomonadota > Gammaproteobacteria > Pseudomonadales > Moraxellaceae > Acinetobacter > Acinetobacter lwoffii_O. The sequence continues at coordinate 695 of NZ_JAMXXS010000050.1, forward strand.
CACAAGATCACCATCCTGCCAGTCAATTTCTGAAGTCTGGGCTTCACAATGCTCTGCCAGTTCTGCGAGTAAGTCCGGACTGATCTCTGAACCGTCAGCAAAATGAAAACGGGGTTTTTCATAATTGTAAGAAGGTCCTAGCAAGGTATTGGCAAAGGCTGGAACACCCTTAAGATTGTCATGGCGGACCATCGGCATATTTAAATGGTAGTGCACTCCCCCATCATGTGCGGGACTGATCCGCTGTCCAGGCACCATCTCGATAAAGCGTTCCAGTTCCTGTATACCGACCTGCTCTGCATTTTCAATATTCAAGGCAGTAGCCACATACTTCTGCCAGATCGGTTTGGGTAAATAACGGCTAATGGTCATCGGCTCGGCAAATTTCTGCTTAAGAGCAGCCGGCATATTTTTCCAGACTTCATGCCCATCACATAAGGTAGTCTGCGAACCGCGCGAAGCACTTTTTTCACTGAAAAATGCGATGATATCGGGCGGTAAAGGCGTCGTGCCATTTTCAATATGCAGTCCCATAGCCTGGGTGCCGGCATCAACTTTCTGGGACTGGCGAGTGATGTTTTCGCGTGCAGGATCATAAGTTAGCCGCTGGCATAGCCTATTCATGAGTTCACTAAACGAGGTCACGTCATAGTGTTCATGTCTTAACAAGACCCAGCCCTGTTCTACCAACTGCGTTTTAATCTAATTAGGTGTGGTGTGCAAAGCTTGCTGTGCAATATTCATGTGTTCTCTCTCATTCGACAGATCTAGGGGGCTGTGAACTATGCAAAAATAACTTGGGACTCGGCCGGCATCAGTTCAGCCTGAAACTTTTGCTGAATCTGCTGTCTGCGCAGTTTGCCGTTGTCGGTCAACATCTGGTTGTCTAAAGAAAATGGCTCGGGAGCACGGCACCAGTGTTTGATCTGTGCATAGTCCGGCATCCGGCTGTTGGCCCGCTGAAGCGCTACTGCCAGTTGCTGGTCTGGCGTATCATCCGGGGCATAAATCACGGCCGACAAATGGGGCTGGGCTTCGCCAAAAACGGCAATCTGCTGGATTTCCGGCTCGGTCAGGCTGTTGGATTCGACCCATTCCGGAGAAATATTGCGTCCAAAACTGCTGATAATCATCTGCTTGATGCGTCCGGTAATGTACAAATAGCCATCTTCATCAAAATATCCGGCATCACCCGTATGAATATACGGTGTCGCAGTCATGTCATTGACATAACCCAGCATGGCATTGCCCTTCACTACTACTTCGCTGTTGGCTGCAATCTCAACTTCGACATGCGGTAAAATCCGGCCCACACTGCCAATGCGGCGTGCATCCGGCAGATTCAGGCTGACTACCGAGGCACACTCGGACAGGCCATACCCCTCATAAACCGGAAGGTTAAGTTGCTGACACTGTTTGAGTAAATCAGCAGAGACTTTCCCTCCACCGACCGCAATAAATTTCAGCGTCTTGAACCCTGCAGCACCGTGTTCAGCGCTATATTCCACAATCGCTTTCAGCATCTGCGCTAATAAAATCACACTTTCGATTTGATAGCTCTGCACTGCATTTACAAACCGCTGTGTATCAAAAGTATGGTTAGATACCAGACCGAACTGGCTCACCTCGCCAACAATTACGGCGCGTCCCATGCTCAGTGCGACATAAATGCCGGCAATATTTTCCAATAAGGTGGCAAATGGAATCAGGCACAAATGCCGTCCAAGCTGACTGCTGGCCAGTGCCTGACTGAGTGAATGCGTAATTGATTCTATGGTATCTTCTACCAGACACACGCCTTTCGGTGTCCCCGTACTGCCAGAGGTATAGGTGATTTTTGCTGGTTGCTGGGTTTGTAAAGAAGATGAATACTGTACTGCCTGCTCTAGCTGAAAAAAGCGTGCATGTAGCTGGCCAGTAATGGAAATCTCATCTCTACTCATGTCTTTAGCTAGATTTAACAGCCATTCTGGTGCAGAGAAAGATTCATCTAGAGTACAGAGCAGCTCGGTTTGACTGTCGGAAAGCAGATGTCGTACTTGGGCTACAGTAAAAAATAGAGGAACAGGTATTACAGTCATGCCGGCTTTTTGTGCGGCAAGATCGACCACAATCCAGTCGATGCTGTTCACGCCCCATAAGGTCAGACGTCGCAGATTAAGCTGCATGAAACTGGCACTCAATAATTCTATCCGCCGTTGTAGTTCCGCATAGCTCAGTGTTGCCTGTGCGGTAACCACAGCTTCTCGCTGCGGATACTGGTGTGCTTGTAGGCTGATACGTTCAAATAAAGCAGTCATCATTTAAATTCTGTGCCTCGGTAATCAAGCAAAATGCTTTAATGACTAAATTGATAAAGTTGACGAGCGACTTGTAAGGCCTCTGCCACATCAATCGCCAGCACATAAGGTTTCTGCTGGTAATAACTGCCCCACAGGCGTTGTGCCTCTCCAAGGACTTGCGGATCAGCCTTTTCAAGCACATGAAAACGTAATCCCATCTGTTGCAACACATAACGTACTGCAGTTGTTCCGGTACATACTGCCCTTTCAATGCATTGCTGCGAGAGATGAAAGACCAGAAATGCCACTATCAGTTTGGCCTGATTCATGTCTACTGCAGCTAAGTTGCCAATTTCTACAATCTTGTTCCGACTAACCTCCGCCTGACTGAGCTTGCCAAGAATATTTTCAATTGGTTCATCGAGATACTGTTCCAGGAAGGCATTGGTTTGGTGTAAATGCTCCATGCCAATAACAACTTGCATTTTGGCTCCGTCATAACCGGCAAACAGGGTCGAAGAGAAGGTTGATATCGTGGCCTGATGGACTTGTTGATATTTTTCTTGAATAAAATTTTCCAGTGCTCGACGTTCACACGTCTCACCACGGTGTACAGTTTGTACTCTTAGTTGTAGAGCATTATCTTGTACCGAGATCACGGGATCAAAGTGATGGGCCTGTAGTGAAAATTTATTTAGACTGATTTGTTTTTTGTATTGAGACTGCTTGAAATATCCATCCAAATAATGAATCTGATCAGATGACTGAGGATCAAAACTAAACTTGATCATTTGGCTCACACCACGAAATTAACTTGCTACTCAAGATAGAAGTCCAAACTTAAAAAATTCTTAATTTTGTGCAAAAGAATGTAAAAGCTGTGTGTATAAAAAATCCAGAGAACGGCCGGTTTTTTTAAGAGCATTTTAAGATTGAAAATTTAAGTTAATCCTATCTCTTGTTAACTGAAACTGTTCTATGTCTTCCTACCGCTCACCTTATAAAGGCACCTCAGGAACGCAGCGTATTTTTAATGCGACCCGTTATTCCCTGGCTGGTTTTAAAACCGCCTTTCAAAATGAGGCTGCCTTCCGGCAAATTCTGCTGATCAACCTTATTTTGATTCCTCTAAGTTTTTGGATGCCGGTTAGTCCAGCTGAGCAAGCGCTGATGGTCGCCGTATGCCTACTGGCGTTGATCATTGAACTGATTAACTCAGCGATAGAGGCAGTGGTAGATCGTATTTCCATGGAACGGCATGAACTGTCTAAAAATGCCAAGGATATGGGCAGTGCGGCTCAGTTTGTAGCACTTAGTTTAATTGCCCTGACCTGGGGCATCATTTTGGCTGGTCATTTGATTTGACCTCTGCTCTTGCTACTGCCTGAAATGGACAACTTAAAAATGATCACTGACCGTTCCCGGTTTTTACTGACCCAAACTTTACTTTTGATCTTCAGTTTTTTGATTCTTCTCAACTTCTTTGACATTGGAGGAGTGCTGGACTTACAACTCATCTATCCCTTTATCGATGATCATGGTCAATTTCCCCTTCGAAAACAATGGGCACTGGCAGAACTCAATCATCGCTATGTGAAAGACCTGCTGATTCTAGTGTATATCACATTATTACTGGGCTGGTTGGCATCACTGAAATGGCAGAACTGGTATATACGGCGCTGGGAATTTGGCTATTTTTTTAGCATGGTAGTGCTGACCACAGCCTCGATCGGAATTTTAAAATCCCAGTCAGCCCATGCCTGTCCCTGGGATATGACCATACCTACCCATAATGGGATTTTAGTGCTACTGCGGGCCACTGTTTTCCTGGAGGGCATGCATCTAGTGGTTTTGCGTTGATGGCTGGTTATTTTGTTTATCGCATTTCTAACCGCAAGCGTGCTTATTTTCTTCTGATCGCTGCAGTAATTTTAGGGTTGACCATGGGCTGGGCACAAATGATGCGCGGAGCACATTTCCTGAGTCATAATTTATGGACTGGCTGGATTATCTGGTGCATGAATGTCATTGGCTATACGCTGTTTAGCCATAAACTACCCATAGAAAAGACCACTCCTATACTCTCTAGTATCAGGCAACCTTAACTCCAAAAAAACCAGAAGCTTATTCGCTTAGGCTTCGATTAAAGGAAGCTTGACCTGTACACAAAGGCCACTCAGATTGGTACTTCGCGAAAATTCTAGTGTTCCACCCAAGCGCTCGGTGGCTTTATCTACAATGGATAAACCCAAACCGCTGCCAATTTCTGCATGGTTATGTATCCGGTAGAAGCGTTGCCGGATCTGATTGAATTGAGCAGGATCTATCCCTGCCCCACTGTCTTCAATTTGTAAAACCGCCTGCCGTCCTTGCTGGAAAATAGATACATTAATCACGCCATCCTTCGGACTGTATTTAATTGCATTATCAATTAAATTATAAATAATCGAGTGCAAAGCTGGAACCTGGCCCTGAATCTGCAGTTCCTGTTGCTGTTCTACGCCCAAATCAATGTCTTTCTGTAGCGCCAATTGAATTAGTTCTTCGATACAGGTGACTGTCATTTGATTCAGTGATAGCAATTGAACAGGTTCGCTTAAACCTTCGGTCACATCCTGTTTTGCCAGACTCAATAACTGGTTGACCAGATGCTGCATACGCAAAATGCCTTGACTCAAATTATGGATAGACTCGCTTTGAGGGAACTGCTGTAGCAAAATTTGCAGCTGTAAGTTTAGTGCTGTCAGTGGCGTGCGTAATTCATGGGCAGAATCTGCTACAAATTGACGTTGTTCCTGTTGGGCCAGAGAAATGCGGCCAAACAAATAATTCATTTCCTGAATGGTCGGTTCCAGCTCCAAGGGATAATCTTTCATTGCAATTGGCTTTAAGTCTTGTGCCTTGCGGCTGGCCAATTCAGTTTTAAAATCATTGAGCGGCTGAAAATTTTTCCGGATCATCCAGCCTAAGCCAAATACTGCAAAAGGTAAAAAAAGCACATAAGGAAGAAACATATTGGCTGCTAGCTCCAGCGCCAGTTCCTGCCGGACATTTTGCTGCTGGCTCACCTGAATCTGTAATTGCTTACCAGGAATAATATAAGTTAACCAGGTTCCATACGGCGTTTGATGCTTGTAGAAACCTGCTTTCCTGACCGGCGCCACCAGAACATCCTGCGGATGCAAGGAAGTGGCTGTATCTGTATAGGACCAGATATCTACAAATAAATCTTCTTCACTGTACTGTTTTGCCAGATCGATTTGACTTTGTAAGGGTTGCGGATGATTTCCTGAAATACGTTCTGCCAGACTTTGCATCTGTTTATCCAGTACTTCATTAATTTCTTCGAGCGCAATCCGGTATGCCGAAAAGATCAGCACACAGCCCAGTACTACGCTAAATAATGAAATATAAATAACCAGACGTTTTTGCAAGGAATAACGTTTCTGCATGGCGCTCATCCTAAGCGATATCCTAGCCCACGTATGGTACGGATGAAGTCTTTTCCTAATTTTGCCCGCAGATGATGGATATAGACTTCTACCGTATTACTACTGACATCACTATCAAAGTCATAAAGCTTGTCTTCCAGATCATTCTTGGAAAAAATTTTATTCGGATGATTTAACATGGCCATTAAAATGGACCATTCCCGGTTGGATAATTCTATAGCCTGTCCATTAAACAGAGCGATATGCTGCTCTAGATCTAGTTCCAAACTGCCGTGTGATAATTTCTTATTCGTATCTATCCCGGTATTTTTTAAACCACTACGGCGTATTAAGGCATGAATACGGGCCAGCAACTCGTCAAATTCATAAGGCTTGATTAAATAGTCATCTGCTCCCTGATTCAGCCCATCTACCCGGTTTTGTAACTGATCCCGGGCGGAGATAATCAGCACCGGTAAATTCGGAAACTTCTGCCGGATATTTTTCAGCACCAGCATGCCATCCATCATCGGCAAGCCTAAATCGAGCAGCACAATATCGTAGACCTGCTGCTGTAACTGTTTTAAACCCTCAATCCCATTATTGACCCAGTACACATCAAACTGATGCAGCTTGAGCAATGTTTCAGTCGACTCGGCAATCATAAAGTCGTCTTCAATAATCAGTATTTTATGCATTTCAAGCTCTGTTCTTTAAGGATGGTGAGCATTGTGCAAGCATATCATTTTTAGCTTCAATCACTTGCGTTTTTATATCCAGCAAGCTTAATAAGCTGGGGAAAAGATGATCCTGACTACGGGTCTGGCTGGTCTGTCCTTTGAGACAGTTGACCTGCTGGGTATTCTGCTGCTTCCAGGTATCGGAGAACCACATCAGCATCGGGACATGGGTTTGCTGGGTCGGTGCCATACTATAAGGTGTACCATGCAGGTATAAACCATGCTCTCCGGTAGATTCTCCATGATCAGACAGGTACCAGAAACCGGTCTGATACTGTGTTTGCTGCTTTAAAGTTTCAATGATTTGAGCAAGGACATGGTCTGTATATACAATCGAATTATCATAACTATTCTTTAATTCTTCAGCACTACAGCCCTGAATGGCATTGCTATTACAGGTTGGTTGAAATGGCTGATACGGCGTTTTGGAACGCTTGAAATATGCTGGCCCATGACTGCCCATCTGATGCAGCACAATTAACTGCGGTTTCTGGTTATTTTTATCCAGATGCGCCAGATAATCTTTCAGACTATCCACCAGGATTTCATCAAAACATTCACCAGAAGCATCACACCACTTCTGTTTCAGTTGTGCCGGAATCTGATACTTTTGTACCCGGTCACAGGCACCTTTACAGCCTGAGTTATTATCAATCCAGGTCACCTGATATCCGGCGCGCTGAGCAATATCCAGCAAACCTTCACGGTGGCTGGCTAGCTGTTCATCATAGGTTTCACGTGACATGCCCGAAAACATACAAGGCACTGAAACGGCAGTTGCAGTTCCACAAGAGCTCACCTGATTGAAATTAATCACCGCTAACTTGCTCAGTTCAGGATTGGTATTGCGCGCATAGCCATTTAAAGCAAAACTCTCGGCACGTGCAGTTTCTCCAACAACTAGCACCATCAATTTGGGATGATCCTGCATTTGGGCCTGCTGTAACAGATGTGCATCTTCGCCAAAAGCCACCAAAGGTAAATTCGCTTTAGGTGCTTTCTTTTTATAATAGGACAAGGTGGACGCGATGCTATTTTGTGGAGAAAGCATACCCTTCAGATCGCGGTGCTCACGGAAGATGGCGGCATAATCGACATAGAAACAGAACAATAAACCTAGAATCAGTCCGAGTGAGACTACACTGCTCAGGCTTTTATGCACCAGCTGATGCCCAAGCGATGCAGGCTGAATTTTAAGCATCCAGATGATAAAAAGTGGAAAAACTACAAATACTAGTGTCCAGATGACCAGTCGCATTGACCAGAGATCTCGAACTTCGCGGGCATCGGTTTGCAGCATATTCTGAATCTGGTCTGGCGTAATAACGACCCCCAGACTATTGACAAAATAAGCACTAAAACCACCCAAAATGATCAGGGCGCTGGCCAGTATTTTGGCGTTCCATTTCCAGTTCAGCCACTGTAATACCAGATTGTAAAACGCAATAATGATCAGCGCCGTAGCGACCAGTAATACGCCTGCTTTCAGATTGGTATAAGGTGTAAATTCATGAATTTTCTGGTAGAAAGCAAAGTTTAGGATCAATCCCAGCCACATAGCGAGCAACATATTGAAGCCTGAAAGACTAATCGACTTTTTAGGTCGCTGACTAAAAAAAGACGAATGGGAAAACAGCTTCAGCATGATCCGTGGCTCAAAGACTTTAAGATGCTTTAGCCTAGAATCTGAATCTTAAAAATGACTTAAAATGACTTAAAATGACTTAAAATGACTTAAAATGACTTAAAATGACTTAAAATGACTTAAAATGACTTAAAATGACTTAAAATGATTGGATCATTTCATAATATATGCAAACCAGCCCTTCTTTATTTCAAACTCAGGAAAATAAAGATAAGCCCTAACATATGTAGAATCTGGCTAGGCGCAAAATACAGGAAAAACTTCCCTCCCCCGGTCACAAAAGAATTGATACTTTTAGACACCGCATGTGCCGCAAGTCCAATCATGACCGCATAAATTAAAGTCAGGTTGTGAGGATTTCCCTGTATCACTACACCTGCTACAGCAGCATGCACTTCAAATAAAGAGGCTAAAAAAGTGCCTAAAATTAAGCCGCTATCCCCCAGTAGAAGATTCGCGCCGTAAATCCCAGCCTGGATTAAGGTCAAACTGACCGCAATAATTACCGCTTCTTTTATACTGAACATCCGGCTATCAATTTCTTGTATTTCATTAATGCTCATACTGTTATCCGCTTGGGGAGTTCGATAAATCAAGAATCCGGCAGCAATACATAAAATTCCGATGCCCACCAAACTCGGAATTAGCAGAAACTTGAACCATTCTACGCTCACTCCCAGAACAATCAGCAAGAGCTGTCATAAGGTGGCAATACAGGAGATTAATCCCGCACCTGCATTTAATTTAGCACTGGCCTGTCCGGATCGAACTTGCATGCCCAAACTGGCAATTGTGGCCGTACTGGAGACAAATCCCGAGGCTAAGGCAGATAAAATAAGCGCCTTATCATTGGACAGGATTCGTTTTGCCACATGTGCCATGGACTGCACAATCAAGATTAAAATTAGTAGTTTCAGGATGATATAGGGATTCAGTACGGCGCCCCACAAGGGCTTATTGGGCATGACCGGCAACGCAATCAATATCAAAGCCAATAAAAGTAGCCCATCTCTTAACTCATAGCTTTGGATCGTTTTTCCGGCAAATTGATGCAGTGTCTGTTTGACCATCAGGATGATCGTAAGTAGAACCGCCATCCCTGCAGCAAGTGGGATATTCCAAACACAAATAGCGCCAATGATATAGGTCATCAAAAAAGCCAGTTCAGTGGTAGAGCCGATATCCTGCTTCTGTTGAAACAGGCTATACACACAAAACAGGCTGACGGCGACGGTTCCTATTACTCCAATATAGAGATGCAAAAGGAAACATGAAGCACCCAATAAAGCTGTAATCGTAAATGATCTTAATCCTGCAAAACTCTGCTCATTGTTATTGTTTTTATGACGTTCACGCTCAAGCCCAATTAAAAGCCCACAGCCTAATGCCGACAGCATGATGGTCAGTAATTCCTGAAAAGATAAACTTTGCAAAAGCATATTCAAGAGCATTCACCTTGTGTCATCCAGTGACTGTACGTATTTTTAGTATATAAACAGTTTTTTAAAGCAGCACATCAATTTAACTGCTGTATCTTTAAATTCTAGGCTATAGATAGCTGTAAATTATTGCATTAGTCCGCCATTCATCCTTGTTGATGGTCTACCTAATTCCTTATTCTTAGTAGACCAGTTTAATCAAAATTACGGAAGTTAATAAGCTTTTAAATCTAAAATATTTTAATCCTACATCAGCTCCAGGATTAGACAGACTCTGTTTCCCCGACCTGATGATAGGCACGATTAAAATAAACCAAAGCTTGATCTTCCTGATTCTGTTGAATGGCAACAATCGGACAAATCAAAATCGTATGTGTACCAACTTCCTGGATCTGCCCAATTTCACAATCAAAGCTCACCAGTGCATCTTTAAGTACAGGAGAACCTGTTTCTAATTCAGTCCACTCACCCTGTTCAAATCGTTGTTCAGAACTGAATTTTGAAGATGCAAAAACATTTGAAAGATGCGCTCGATCTGCACTGAGTACATTTACGCACAGCACTTTATTTTCAACAAAGTTGATATAAGAACGCGATGATTTATTCATACAAACCAACAATGTCGGTGGTGTATCGGTCACGCTACACACGGCAGACGCAGTAAAACCATGACGACCTGAATCGCCCATCGTGGTCACTACATTCACTGCACTTGTTAATAAAGACATTGCGTTTCTAAAGTCTGTCGCTTCAACCATCACCGTATTCCAATATTCAGCTTTTTATAAAGAGCGTTATATCACTCAAATGATACTTTCAATCTTTTAAAAGCATCATGGATTCACTTTAATTAGCGAGATAATTCCTGACGAATAATCTCAGCACCTGCACTGAGTGCATTGAGTTTGCCACGAGCCACTTGGCGACCAAGTGGTGCCATGCCACAGTTGGTTGATGGATAGAGTTTGTCTGCATCCACAAACTGAAGTGCTTTACGCAACGTATTTGCCACTTCTTCAGCTGTTTCAATTTGATTACTTGCGACATCAATCGCACCGACCATGACTTTTTTACCACGAATCAACTCAATCAAATCCATCGGAACACGTGAGTTATGGCATTCGAGCGACACAATATCAATTTTTGATTTTTGCAGTTTCGGAAATGCTTCTTCGTACTGACGCCATTCTGAGCCTAAGGTCTTTTTCCAATCGGTATTGGCTTTAATACCATAACCATAGCAAATGTGTACCGCAGTTTCACACTTCAAGCCTTCAAGTGCACGCTCTAAAGTTGCCACACCCCAGTCATTCACTTCATCGAAGAACACGTTAAATGCAGGTTCATCAAACTGGATGATATCCACGCCAGCCGCTTCAAGCTCGCGAGCTTCCTGATTCAGGATCTTGGCAAATTCCCAAGCCAGTTTTTCACGGCTCTTGTAGTGACCGTCATATAGCGTATCAATCATGGTCATTGGACCAGGCAGTGCCCATTTAATCGGTTGATCTGTGAGAGAACGTAAGAATTTGGCATCTTCAACAAAGACAGGTTTTTGACGAGAAACTTCACCCACGACTGATGGCACGCTCGCTTCATAACGATCCCGGATTTTGACCGTTTCACGCTGATTGAAGTCAACGCCTTCAAGGTGCTCAATAAATGTGGTCACAAAATGCTGACGGGTTTGCTCACCATCGCTGACAATATCAATGCCTGCTTGCTGTTGTTCATGTAGGGACAAACGCAGTGCATCTTGTTTTGCATCGAGTAATTCCTGGCCTTCCAATTTCCAGGGTGACCAAAGTTTTTCAGGTTCTGCCAGCCAAGACGGTTTCGGTAAGCTGCCTGCAGTTGATGTTGGGAGTAGCTTTTTAGGTTGTAAAAGTGCCATGTCTAATCTTCTATCTCTATATTCGTAAAATAATGTGGTGTATTAAGCAGCGCGTTCTTGGTCAGCAGTAGTTTTGATTGTGAACTCTGCAGCCCATTGCTCCAGAATGTCTTTATAAGGTTTGATAAAGTGTTCTTCCGTCCACTTCGCTTGCTTCACTGCCAACTGACCACGCTCAATACGGTCATACACAATTTGAGTCAATGAATAATCTGGATACTCAAGGCTGGGTTGATACACCTGACCCGCAGCAGAATTCGCATTATAAATTTCAGGACGATAAATCTTTTGGAAGCTTTCCATGGTGCTGATCGCACTGATCAACTCCAGATCGGTATAATCACATAATAAGTCACCTGCGAAATAAAATGCTAAAGGTGCAGCACCATTTTCAGGTTTGAAATAACGGACGGTTAAGCCCATTTTTGCGAAGTATTCATCGGTTCGTGAATGCTCATCATTTTTATATTCTATACCCAATACAGGATGCACATTCGCGGTACGGTAATAGGTTTTCGAGGTTGAAACGCTCAAACAAATCACCGGCTGTTTTTTAAATTCTGCTTTAAATACTTCAGAATTGACGAGATATTGATAAAGCTTGCCATGTAAATCACCAAAATTTTCTGGCTTGGTCGATGTTGGATTTTTCTTGATATGTTCAGGAAGTACCATGCTAAAATCATAATCGCGGACATAAGACGAGAAACTGTTGCCAATCATGCCATCAATACGCTGATTGGTTTGATGATCAATAATCGTGATTTTTAAAGTTTCAATTGCAGGGAATGTTTTACCATTTCCTTCAACATCCAGGTCAACTGAAATAATGTCGATTTCAACTGAATAACGATCTGCTTTTGGATTATCCCAATGTGCCAATGCATTAAAACGGTTATTGATCATTCGTAGAGTGTTACGCAAATTCTGTTCGCGACTTTCGCCACGCGCCAAATTGGCAAAGTTCGTCGTCAGACGTGTGCTATCTGCAGGTTGATAGTTTTCGTCAAAACGAATGCGCTTAATTGAACATGCAAACTTTTTACTCATTGTGATTCACTACCCTAAGTTCTAATAACCAAATTTCTGAATAAGCCTAGTTATACGTGAACGTTAAGATGAATAAAACTGATTTAAACTCAATGAAAAGTGAATCTTATTCATTCTTGGTTGTTCTTAAGATATCAAGATCACTTAATAAAGAAAAATATGACAGATTTTTTCTATGTAATTTTAGGGTTTAATAGATGATAAAATAATGAATATTAATAACTTAAGATAAATTCTATCGAATATTAAGTGGATGAAATTGAGGGGTAAATTCAAAGAATGGTTTTATAGCTTATTAGATGCAATTTAGAAGTGAATGAATGAAACTCATCTAAAGATTAGAAAATATCAGTCTATTCACTGTGTGTGATTTCAAATCTAATTGTTAGATATCAAGGTTTAAACATTCTACTTATTCGTATCGGACAAATTTTAATCTTAAAATTGGCTACTTTAAAAGACATTGAATAATATCTTCTTTATTTCTAAATTAAACAAATTAAATTTTCTTAAATATAATATCGCATCTTTTTTACACAATTCCTTTACAATTCTTTATGTAATAATTTAATTGGAAACTAACACTTTTATATTATTAGACTCCTTAAAAAGTAATTTTAATGAAAAAAAACTGGCTGGTCAGAACAAATCAAACCATTACCTTTTTGCCCATGGTCATAGTTATATTTATAGGACTAATTGGCTATGAATGGGTACGTACAGAACTGGTCGGAAGCTGGATTCTTCTAATTGGCTTTATTCTGCTAGGCCGCTTTTTAAATGTAGTTCAGTCCGTTGTACTAAGTATTGTCATTTTTATTATTCTTTTTATTAGACCTCTTGCGAAAGTAAAAACCACCTCAATATAAATTTCATGAGATATCAGAAATTAAATCGTTTTTCAGATTCTGAATTCAAAC
>NZ_JAMXXS010000051.1:0-13210 GCF_024129595.1 Acinetobacter lwoffii
AAATTATCAAAGTTCTGTTGCTTTAGCCTGTATATTTTTATGGCTACCTTTATAGGGTTAATTATGAACAGTAAATGTCAACAGACCCTAATCTGTTATTAATACGAACTATTAAGATTCTTATATACGAAATATATACAAAAAAAGTCAGAAAAGAAATCCATGTTTTTAAACAATGTGATAAATAATTTCTGACTCTGTATGGAAATTGCGTTAGAGCGGGACACGATCCCAAAAAATATGATAATTTAGAATCAATTGTTAACAAGATGCCGGTAAATATGAAAAAAATATGTCTTAGCCTTATCTTACTCATGAGCTCACCTTGGCTAATGGCGACAGAAAATAAAAAACCAGCAAATGCTCCTGCTAAAGCTGCTGAAATCCCAAATACATTTACTGTGAAAACCCGTCCGGAAATTGTCGGATTGTGGGGAATGGAAATCCCGAATAATAAAAAATGTATCGAATATTATAATTTTAAAGGCAATAATAATGTGGTGATTAAAAGTGGCGATGAGTGGACGTCGGGGCTATATGACTATCAGCCGGCACAGGATCCTTCGCAGCAGATTCCAGCGCTGATTCTGCAAGTAAAATATGACAATAATGAAAAAGACTGTTCAGGCAATCAGGTGGATCAGTCTGGTGAAATTTCGCAATATTTTGTGAAATGGCAAAACCCTTATACCATTAACTTCTGCGCCAATGAAAAAGCCGAACAATGTTTTGCTGTGCTCAGACGCGTATTGCCTTAAATTGCAAACAATAAAAAAACCGCTGAATGACAGCGGTTTTTTTTATGAGCTTTGATTTAAGCTTTGTCTTCAGCACCTTCAAGCTGCTTTAACAAATGCTTCTCTAGGTAATGAATATCCATTGCCTGTTTGCAGAAGTTTTTATCCTGAAGGATTAAATCTTTATGCAAAGGAATATTGGTTTTAACGCCAGTCAAAATCATTTCTTCCAAAGCATTTCTCATTCGAGAAATAGACGTCTCACGATCCTTACCATGCGAAATCAGTTTGGCAATCATCGAATCATAATACGGTGGAATGCTGTAGCCTGGATAAACATGCGAATCTAAACGGATACCTGCGCCGCCTGGTGCATAGAAGTTGTCAATCTTGCCTGGTGAAGGCAGGAAGGTCGATGGATCTTCTGCGTTAATACGGCATTCAATCGCATGTCCTAAAACCTTGACGTCTTCTTGCTGAATATCGAGACCTAAGCCGCCAGCAATACGCAATTGCTGTTCGATAATATCGATCCCCGTGACCATTTCAGTCACCGGATGCTCAACCTGAACACGCGTATTCATTTCAATGAAGAAGAACTCATCATCTTCAAACAGGAATTCGAATGTACCTGCACCACGATATTGCATCAATTTACAGGCATTGACACAGGCTTCTAGAATATCAGCACGTGCTTGCTCTGGTAGGTTCGGTGCTGGCGCTTCTTCCAGTACTTTTTGATGGCGACGCTGTAGTGAACAATCACGATCATACAGATGAATCGCATGGCCATTACCATCAGCCAGTACTTGCACTTCGACATGACGTGGCTTTTGCAGGAAACGTTCCATATACACCGTATCATCACCGAACCACATTTCTGCATCACGCTGTGCAGCCTGAACAGATTCCAGCAGGGTATCGACATTTTCTACGATACGCATACCACGACCACCACCACCAGAAGCAGCTTTTACAATCAGTGGAAAACCGATCTCTTTCGCTTCAGCCATGGCATTGTGAATCGTTACGGCATGGTCGCAGCCTGGTACTGTTGGTACACCCGCTTTTTTCATGGCAATAATGGCAGAAACCTTGTTCCCCATTAAACGGATATGTTCCGGACGTGGACCAATAAAGATAAAACCAGAATTTTCCACGATTTCTGCAAATTCTGCATTTTCAGCGAGGAATCCATAACCAGGATGGATTGCATCTGCGCCGGTAATTTCAGCAGCTGTAATAATCGCAGGAATATTCAAGTAGCTGTCACTGCTCGCACCAGGGCCGATACATACTGCTTCATCACAGAAACGTAAGTGCATCAGGTCCTTGTCTGCGTCAGAATAGACACCTACAGTTTTGATCCCTAAAGTTCTGCAAGCACGGGTGATGCGTAACGCAATTTCACCACGGTTTGCAATTAAAACTTTTTGCAACATTATAAATCCCCGGGGTGATTAAGCGCGGTAGCGGAAAAGTGGTTGACCGAATTGAATCACTTCACCATTTTTCACCAGAATTTCTTCAATCACACCGCTTTGAGTAGCTTCAATCGGGTTCATGATTTTCATTGCCTCGATAATACCCAGCGTATCGCCTGCAGAAACGGTCTGGCCAACTTTAACAAATGTCGGTTCACCTGGGCTTGGTGCTGCATAGAACACGCCGACCATTGGTGAAGTTTCAACTGCGCCACGAGGAGATTTTGCTGCTGGCGCTTCGGCTGCTGGTGCAGGCATAGCAGGAACAGCTGCTGCAACCACTGGATTACGACGAGTTAATGCAATCGACTGATCGCCTTCTTTAACTTCGATCGCCTGTAAGTCAGATTCAATCATCAAGTCGATGAGTTTCTTGATTTTACGGATATCCATGAGACAGTATTCCTAATTAAGATTGTGTAGAAGGTTGTATTTTTTCAATGATATAGTCGAGGGCAGTAGCATAGCCTTTTGCACCTAGACCACAAATCACGCCGATGGCTTTATCGGACAAGTACGAATGATGTCGGAATGCCTCACGTGCATGCACATTAGACAGATGGACTTCAATGAAAGGAATGGCAACGCCAAGAAGGGCATCGCGAACCGCAACAGAGGTATGAGTCAATGCTGCCGGGTTAATAATGATATATTGAACGCCGTCTTGCTGAGCTTGATGAATTCGGTCAACAATGGCACCTTCCCAGTTGCTTTGGAACGTTTCGAGTTGTAATGTGGCCTTTTGAGCCTGAGTAATCAGTTGCTGGTTAATATCGTCAAGACTAAGGTGACCATAAACTTCCGGTTCGCGCTTCCCAAGCAAGTTTAAATTCGGTCCATGAATAACCAAAATGGTCGAACTCATCCAGCATGCTCCAATTAAAAAGTATCGGGGTCTGTTTGCAAGATGTCTGCAAACTCTGCTTATTATTGCATGATTTTCTACATTACTATTTATAATTTCTTTGAATTAACGTAGAAAGCATATAGCAAACAGTGGCGCTATAATGAAAACTTTGCAGAGATTTGGCAATGTTAAAAAATTACAATTCGCTGGGTATTCAGATTATTTTCATTGTAAACCCAATTGGCAAAAACAGTTAATATCCTTTATGTAACTGTATCTTCATGTTAACGCTAAATTCTTCCTTTTAGTGATATTTTTAGTTTTGAGCAAGAGTTGTCTGGCTGATTTTACCGCAATGTTCGACTTCTAGAGCATAGAAAACTCTTTACATTCTGACTTTAGAGTTGTGCTGATTATCCTCTTTATATATAAGCTATCGACCGCTTCTTAAAACGTGATGAAAATTTAAAAATATAAGATAAGACAATATGTTAATGATATTTTCTCTTATTGTCCTTGGATTTTCCTAGGTCTATTCTTCCAATAGATTGGAATTAATTACATTACTTTAACTTCAAGCATCCATGATAAGTGCTGTGCAAAAATGTACTTCATCTTCTAGATATAAGGGTTGAATCTCAGCAGGTTTAAGATAAAACGCTCGACTTATATGCTTCGTGTGTATAGATCTGTGAGGTGACGAATGTGTTCATCTTCAAGTCTTCTACGCAGTAAAGATATGATTCACCTAACGCATAGACAGTGGCAAAAACGCATACACTTGATGCAATTTTGCGCAGCATCATCTTTCAAGAAAAGTTTAAAAGTATTGAAGAGTGTAAAGATTGAACTAAATAGGTCTGATTGAGGCGGAATACGGGCTTAAAGCAAAATTTGCTCTATAGTTGCCTCCTCTAAATTAACTTCTTGAGCTAATCTTTATATAATCATGCGATACCTCTCAAACAAGACTTTCTATGACACCTGCATGCAAACTATTAAAAGCCAATAAAATTGAATACAGCATTCATGAATATGAACATGATGCCAATGCCAAAAGTTTCGGGCTAGAAGCTGCTGAGAAATTGGGGCTTTCGGTGGAAGAAGTCTTTAAAACTTTATTAGTCACGGATGAAAAACAGTATTTTGTTGCCATCTTACCGGTACATCATCAACTCAATCTGAAAAAAGTAGCGCAGGCCGTAGGATGCAAAAAACTCCAGATGGCAGATCCTAAACATGCAGAACGTTTGACCGGTTATCTGGTTGGCGGAATTAGTCCCATTGGCCAAAAGAAACGTTTAAAAACAGTGATTTGTAGTAGTGCAAATCGACTTGAAAAAATGTATGTAAGCGGTGGAAAAAGGGGACTTGATATTGGATTAAAACCGGCTGATCTTGCCAAAGTGCTCAATGCACAGTTCCTCGATGTGCTGGATACATAAAATCAAAGTACGATGATCACCTAAATTCATAGAACCTGAAGTAATAAATTTAAAATAGCTGCATATTTTTTGGTCGGAAATAACAGTAAATCATTTTATACGTTTGTATATTAGATAAGTTAAAACACAGCCTGGCTGTGTACACAACAAGGAATGAAAACAAAAATATAAATTATTATGCGGAGCATAATGGATGAAAATTCAAAATAAAAAATGGCCACGGTTCTGTCTGACATTATCTGCGATGGCGATGCTATCAGCGTTACCGAATGTACAGGCCGCTTCTGCGCCTGCAGCTGCACCTGCCAATTCACAGCAGGTTTTCTTTGTCGGAAACAACTGGGATGGCACGGTAACCGTGATTCGTCCATCGGGTGATTTTGGTAAAATTGGCGTCATTAACATGATTCCTGATCGTAAAGAGCGCCTTAAGGAAATTCACCTGAATCCAATCAAACTGATTGCCTATACTTATATTCAGGCCACAGCCGGTGAAGGCAATGACCAGCTGGTGGATGATATGTACTCGACACCAGATGGTCAGTCAGTCGTTGCATCGCGCCCAAGTTTCGCCGATGTGGTATCGATTAATATCAAAACCGGCAAGATTAACTGGCGGACGCCTGTAGAAGGCTTCCGTGCTGACCATATGGCGGTATCACCAGATGGGCAACGAGTCGCCGTATCTGCATCTTCAGGAAATGTGGTGCATGTATTGGATATCCATACCGGTAAAGAGTTAGGCCGTTTCAGCACTGGCGATAAACCGCATGAAAACATTTACTTCGATGGCGGCAACAAGATCCTGAACTCTGCCATCGGCAATGTTGAAACCTCGATGGATGCACAGTGGCAAGACTTTACTAAAGGTAAGCGTTTTATCACTATCGCAGATGCCAATACGCATCAGGTGATAAGAAAAATCGATTTCAGGCCTGCATTGGATGCATTTGGTCGAAAAGATTTGTCCAACTCAGTACGACCAATGGTATTTAGTAAGGATGAAACCAAACTGTATGCCCAGGTTTCATTTTTTTAATGGGCTGATTGAGTACGATCTGAATCAGAACAAGATTAGCCGGATCGGACAGCTGCCTGGCAGTGACAGTATTCCGAAAGACCGGACAAAATGGGTGAATGATTCGCGTCATCATGGCTTATCAATCAGTGCTGATGGTGAAAAGCTCTGTGTCGCCGGTACCATGGATAACTACGCTACGATTGTAGATCGCAAAACACTGACAGCCGGGAAACTGATTTCTGCAGGTAAACCTTATTGGGCAACGCGAAGCCCGGATGGTCGTAGCTGTGTAATTTCAGAAAGTGAAACAGATGTAGTCACAGTGATTGATTTTGCCACAGGCAATAAAGTGCTGAGTGTACCGGTAGGAAATCATCCACAACGCGTTCGGATTGGTTATGCACCAGCAGACTGGTCAACGCCGTAGTCAATCGTCGATTAGCGAAAAAGACAGCTTTTTGATAAAGGTTGTCTTTGTTGAGCTGAGGACATAAAAATGAATGATAAAACAATTCTGTTCTATGTAATGATCGGATTGCTCTTGTTGGGGACTTTAGTGGGTATTGGTTATCAGGTACGACAAGAAATCTATCGGACGAATTTTACTGATCAGACCCATTCTGATCCGGTCCTGCCAGCTGAAAAATCGGCAAGCTATATATCTGTTAACTCTCCTGAGAATAGTCAAACTACGAATAAGGAACAGAATGATACGGTTGCAAAGCAAAGCGAATTATCAAAGCAACAAGAACAGTTATATCTGGACTTTACTCAGATCATTAACGCTTTAAGTGAGGGACAACGACCAGATCCTCACCAAGTCAGTTTGTTGATCACTCAGCAGCAAAAACTGGTAGAGGCCCAACTGGTGAGCAAGGCCGAAGCGAAAGCACAAATTGATTTTCTGATTAAGGTTCTGCCTGAAATGGATCATGAATTGCATCGGGCATTGCGAGTATTAGAACAAACTCGAATTTGAAAAATTAGATCCAGATGCATCTTTCATTATTCTAAGCCTAAAAATTGCTCTCATAAAAAAGCCCAAAATATGATTTGGGCCTTTAAATACATACTTTAAAAAGCTAAGTATCTTTATAAACAGTTCGCAGGCTTGGGTACACCAGCCAAACGGCTTAAGTGACGGGCAACTAGACCAGTATTAAACTTTTCCTGAAGCATGGCATTATTGATATCGGCACTGACAGTTTTCATTAAAAATTTAATAAGTGGTCGTGTTGCTGGTGAATGACCAAACTGCTGATAGAACTGACGTACCGCTTGCAGAATTTCAAAATGCCAAGGAGTTAAGCTCAGTTCCAGACTATCGGCCAGCACTTGAGCGACTTCTTCATTCCAGATGGTATAGTCAACCAGATGGCCATCTTGATCCAATTCTAAATTCATATCTAACTCATTTATTATTTCATTGAAATGCAGCGATTAAACTCGAGGCAAAGATCTGCAAAATCCGCATAATTCAAAAGCTTTATCTGATCAGGCAAAGGCTGTACTAATAACTCCGCATCATTTTTCAGTATGTGAATTTTCGGCAAGCTTTGAAGAAATGAATGCTCTAGCAGCAAAACCGCTTCACCCATCAGCACGACCTGATCACCCATTGTATAAGTTTGAGCCAGTTGCTCTAGGATCTGCGCTGTTGCCGAATAGCTGGATTGGATCAGATAAAGTGTGTGATTTGACATTTTTATATCCTTGTTCCTTACCAATACATCACATGATCAAAGCTTTGAATAAATTCAGAATTAAGCTCAATAAATTCGATTTCTTGTTCGCTCTGTGCCACAAATGAGGAATGCTGGTTTTTTTTCTCAATCAGAATCGGAGTGAGATCATAAAACTCGAAACTGTCGACCATATTTGATGCCAGTTTGAATGCATGATGCACCTGGTCAAATTGCAGCTCTGAACGCAGCAGACTAAGGGCGGCCCCTTGTAACAGGACTTTAACCTCGGCGCCAAAGGTTGCCAGGACCATGGTAGCCGACAGACTTTCATGTACCTGCAGGCTGGTCAGATTGGCTTGGGTTAATATAACAAGTACAGATTTCACACAAGATTCCTTGGAAAAGCAACACATTCTAAAAAATGAAACATCTAGAATTGAATGAGACGTTGTGAGGACTGAACAGCATCGGCAAGTTCACCTAAACCGACCAATTCAAAGGCATCTGCCAGATTATGCTGCTGAATATTGTGACGTCGAGCATTGTCCAGATCTGTAATTCCACGTGCCAATGCTGCACTTACACAGACCGGGAGGCGAATCTGTAGCGCTTGCCATGCATGTGTAAGATGACGTTGATCGTCGGGTACCCATTGCAGTGCATTTGCGACCGATACGCCGTCCTGATAGAAGAATACACGGAATGCTTCCTGTTTATTTTGCAAGGCCTGAGCCAAACCTAGGGCATGCCAGGCATAAATGGAAGTCGGTGCGGAGGTAACAAGAATTAAGGTGCTCATCGAAATTCACTACAGGCTTGATCAATAGCAACAGATTGATCTTGGCTTCATCAGAAAGTAGGTAGTATAAATGATTTTAGTGACGGGTGGATTAGGCTTTTTAGGCTCACATATTGCTTTAAGTCTGTTAGCACAAGGACTAGAGGTCATTGTGGTCGATAATTTGGCCAATGCCAACTTACAGACTCTGGAGCGTCTTGAATTTATCTCCGGCATGTACGTACCTTTTATCAAGATTGATATTCGCAATACCCCAGCATTGAACAAAGTCTTTGAGCAGCATTCGATTCAGGCTGTGGTACATACCGCAAGTTTTAAGTCACTGGAAGAATCAGTATTAAAACCACTTGAATATTATAATGATAATGTCAGCTGTATTATGAGTCTCATGCGTGCCATGCAACGTACCGGAGTGCGTCATCTGGTACATTTATCCAGTCTGGCGGTATATGGACAATCTGGCACAGATTTAAGCGAAGATCTGCCTTTTAACTATACCTATCCGAATCCCTATATCAAATCGCAACAGATGGTTGAGGAAATTATCCGCGATACTGCCAAAACTGACAATGAATGGCGGATTGCAATCCTACGTCTTTCCAATATCGCAGGTGCCTTTGAACACGGTGTACTGGGGGAAGCAGTGCCACCTTTGCCAAAAAATATTTTGCCTTTGGCGATGCAGGTCGCTGCACAGCAACGTGAATATCTGGAATTACGCCGTCAGGCTCATACTGCGGATGGCACAGTAGAACGCAGTTTTCTGCATGTCGCAGACTGTTGTGATGCCGTGATCAAGTCCTTGCAATGGCTGTCACAACAGCAGGAATTAAAATGTGAAGCCTTTAATATTGCTGGTGAATTGATTTCCATACAGGATTTGCTAGATCAACTGGCTGAAGTGACTCAATCTGCAATCAAAACCATGGATGCTTTACCATATCCCCATGCGGAAATGGATCAATTGGGGGCGAACATTGAAAAGGCGCGAAATATTCTACATTGGCAACCTCAGCGATCACTCAGAAAGATGCTTGAGGATGAATGGTTGTTTTATCAGAATATGCTCAGAGGGCAGTAAGTAAGAGTATTTAGCTTATATTTGATAATAATTATCATTTACATTATTACTGTAATCGATTACTTTAAATAAATAGATTAAATCATTGATATAGAAATTCCTAAAATCAGTAACAGGCAAGAAGAATTGAGGTTGAACATGCAAACACGTATTGAACATGACACGATGGGAGAGGTGGCTGTACCGAGTGAGGCTTTATGGGGCGCTCAGACTCAGCGTAGCTTGCAAAATTTCAAAATTGGCAATGAGCGGTTGCCACGGCCAATGATTCGTGCCATGGGACTCGTCAAAAAAGCGGCTGCCTTGACCAATGCCGAGCTAAACCAGATTCCCCAAGAACTGTCACGCTATATCGTGGATGCGGCAGATGAAGTCATCAGCGGGAAATGGGACAGTCAATTTCCACTGGTAGTCTGGCAAACTGGTTCAGGTACACAAAGCAATATGAACTGTAATGAGGTGATTGCCAATATTGCCAACCAGAAATTGGGCAATCATTTAGGGGCACAAAAACCGGTTCATCCAAATGATCATGTCAATCGTGCCCAATCTACCAATGATTCATTTCCAACTGCGATTCATGTGGCTGCGAGCTTGCAGATTAATGAACTTTTAATTCCGGCTGTCACATGTTTACGCGATACTTTATATGCCAAATCTCAGGATTTTGCCGATATTGTAAAAATTGGCCGGACACATCTACAAGATGCTACGCCTTTAACCTTGGGGCAGGAATTCAGCGGTTATGTCTCTCAGCTGGATCATGGGCTTCTTCGTCTAGAACAGGCATTGGTCGGACTATATGAATTACCATTAGGCGGTACAGCGGTTGGTACCGGTCTGAATGCCCATCCTGATTATGCCGTTCAGTCTGCTAAAACCCTGGGACAATTAACTGGCTTGCCATTTGTAACTGCGCCAAACAAGTTTGAGGCTTTGGCAGGCCGTGATGCTGCGGTATTCGCGTCTGGTGCATTAAAGACTTTAGCGGTTAGCCTGAATAAGATTGCCAATGATATTCGCTGGCTAGCCAGCGGGCCACGTTGTGGTTTTGGTGAATTGCGTATTCCTGAAAATGAACCGGGTTCTAGCATCATGCCGGGTAAGGTGAACCCGACGCAAAGTGAAGCGATGACGATGGTGGTCGCGCAAGTTCTCGGAAATGACACCACCATTAACGTGGCAGGTGCATCAGGTAACTTTGAACTGAATGTATTTATGCCGGTCATTGCCTATAATCTGTTGCAATCCATCCAGCTTTTAGGCGATGCGTGTAACAGTTTTAATGATCATTGCGCCGTAGGCATTGAGCCGAATCATGAGAAAATTGAACATTTCCTGCATGATTCTTTAATGCTGGTCACGGCATTGAATCCGGTCATTGGTTATGAGAATGCAGCCAAGGTTGCCAAAACAGCTTATAAGGAAGGAAAAACCTTAAAACAGGTGGCTGTTGAACTGGGTTTAGTCACCGCTGAACAGTTTGATGAAGTGGTGCGTCCTGAACAGATGGTTTCACCGAATGCCAAATAAGGGCTGTAGCGCTTTTATTTTCAATCTTTCCGCCTGTTTTATCATGGAATAGTCAGCAGTGGTTTTTATCTCGGGCAGAGTTGCGTACAATAGTGCTAGATGAGATTAACCACTGATGATTGTTTTATGTTTGATATTTATTTAACAGATGTTCAAAGAAAGGTGCAATTCAAGGATTATCCAGGTGAGCATCCTGTTAAATTTATTCTGAATTTCAAAAAGATTTTCCCGAGTGTGATGGAACTTCTTTTACCTGTGCTTCCGGATAATGAAAATCTGGAAGAAATGTCTTGGGAATCGACCAGCGATGATTTTGAGACTTTCCAGATGTTTTTAACCGGATGGGGCATTATCGAACTGCGTTTAAAAGCAATCACCCAGTTTAAAGATAAAGCATTTGCGGATCGTCTGGTTAAACAAGCCCAACAGAAACGCAAAGACTATCAAAAACAGCAGACTAAACTGACCACAGTTGAACTGGACTATCTGTTTATGCACGAGATGCATGCCTTGATTGATGCAGAGTTGGTTGAACTCGGTGAGAAATTCTATTTACCGATTTTACGTGAGCTGTGGAAGACTAAAGTATCTGCTCAGGTGTTGAACGCGAAGTTTTAAACTGGTTTTTTAGCTTTTATTTATAAAATTAATCCTCCAATTTTGGAGGATTAATTTTTATCTGCAAGATGAGATTTATTTCATGATGTGCTCTCTCTTAGAATAGCCTAAGCAATATTAAATGTGGTCATTGAACTTCTTTATTCTTAAAATTTTGATCAATAATAGCACATGTTGAACCATCGTTTAGCGTCAGGCTCTATCATAGGGCAGTGGTTTTAACGATTGTTCAAAAAATATATAAAAATATCAATTAAATAGCCTAGTAATTAAGTCTATTATTTTTTAAGGTATATAGGCTTTATCTCACGTTAAAGCAAAAGCTTTATTGATTAGCTATCCTTCACAAAAATAACTGAAGGTTCAAATTTTCCCGAAGATATATCCCAGGATTTTCAAAAATGTCGAATCAGTTTTTAGATTTAATTACTAAACGCCGTACTATTTATGCCATTGCCAAGAATGTTGAACAATCTCCTGAACATTTAACTGATTTGATTCAGACTGCAATTAAGCAAAGCCCATCTTCTTTCAATTCTCAGTCTTCACGCGCCGTCATTTTATTCAATTCAGAACATGAAAAGTTCTGGGGCTTTGTAGCAGAAAAATTAAAAAGCTATGCCAAAGATGAAGAAAGCGCTGCAAGAACCACAGCAAAAATGGCAAGTTTTGCGGCAGGGCTAGGCACTGTTTTATTTTTTGAAGATCAAACAGTTATAGAAGGCTTACAGGAACAATTCCCATCTTATGCTGATAACTTTCCAATCTGGGCAGAGCATTCGACTGCGATCGCGCAATTTGCAACGTGGACAGCATTGCATACAGAAGGTCTGGGCGCATCATTGCAGCACTACAATCCGATCGTGGATGAACAGGTACATGCGGAATGGGACATTCCATCGAACTGGAAGTTGCGTGCACAGTTGGTCTTTGGTTCGATAGAAGGCGAGCCACGTGCCAAAGATTATCTGGCGGATGAAGAGCGCTTTAAAGTCTTCCAATAAGCTGAGATCCATATCTGCGCTTAACACGGTTTAAGGGCAGATATTTTTTAGATCTCGACGAAATCCCAATCAGCTTAATTAAAATTAAGTTAAAATAGCGCGCTAATGAATGATGAGTAAGACCGAATGTCGAAAAACACGCAAAACCTGTCACCGTTACAAGAACTGATCGCAGAGCAAAAGCTACTTTGTGAAGAAGTAGGCTCGGCTTATGTTGAAGTCACGGGGGATGATGTTGTTGCGGTGGCCGTACATACCTTAAAACAGGATCCGATTGTCGGCATCCGTAAAAAGCCTGAAACAGATGAAAATATCAGCTGGTACATTTATGGCGGAGAGCCTTCAAGTGAAGAGGCTTTTGAAACCATGACAGTACGTGAATTACAGGACATCGCACCAGAAGTTTTACCGTATCTGGCTCTGGAAACAGGTTTTCGTTTCATGATTGATGCCGATGATTATGAAGATGTCTGGAAAGAAGAAATTTAAATGCTAAAAAAATCATCTTTCATTTGTGCTGGATTATTATTAGGACTGAGTAGCGTAGTCTTCGCACAGCCGCTTTCACAAAGTGCCTATGATGAGTTTATTTCAACACAGACTAAAATCGTGAATGAAACCAAACATATTTTAGATGAAGATGATCAAAAGGCAGATGCCCAAACTCAACGCCAGGCTTTCTGCAAGCGACTGAAAGCCTATCAGGATATTCAAAAGGTGTCCGAAGAAAACAGCAGTCTGAATATGGCACCTACGATGTCTATGATTGCCAGAAATTTTCTTGAGCGGCAGGATCAAAGTTTGACTAAATCTGGAATGACGGCGAGCGTATTTTGTAAAAATAGGGATGTAGAATAAATTATAAAATATAGGACTTACGCACTATTATTTATAGATTTTCTGTGGCAGCAGATGATTCTTATCGAGAATAAATTCATCAATAAAGTTCTTGATAA
>NZ_JAMXXS010000052.1:0-12954 GCF_024129595.1 Acinetobacter lwoffii
TTATCAAGAACTTTATTGATGAATTTATTCTCGATAAGAATCATCTGCTGCCACAGAAAATCTATAAATAATAGTGCGTAAGTCCTATATTATCTTATTTATTTTCTCGATGCAGAGTTGTCCCCATCAAAAGCAACCTGATGTTTTAAGATTTATGATTCTTTTAATAAGTCGGGCTTTATTCAAACTTAATACCAATCTTCAAGACATAAAAAACCCACCGTATTCAGGTGGGTTTTAATGATAATTTACCGTTCTGATAAATCAAAATGGTAAGTCATCATCTAGATCTGCTGCAGGCGCTGCTGTTGGAGCAGGTGCAGATTTCGGCGCAAAACCACTCGGGTTATTGTTGCCATAACCGCCGCCCTGATTGTTGTTAAAACCGCCTTGCTGTGGTGCTGAACCATAACCCGATTGCGGGTTATTGCCATAACCGCCCTGGTTGTTGTTCGCCTGATTATTGTTATTAAAGCGTGGCTGGTTAAAGCTGCTCTCGCCCTGATCATTTTGAGGACGGCTAGAGTCTAACATCTGCATTTGTTCACCACGGATTTCCGTCGTATAGCGTTCCTGACCATTCTGGTCAGTCCACTGACGGGTACGTAATGAACCTTCAATATATACTTTTGAGCCTTTACGAAGATATTGCTGCGCAATTTCACCTAAACGGTTATGCAACACGATACGGTGCCATTCCGTTTGTTCTTTACGTTCACCGGTACTTTTATCTGTCCACGAATCGCTGGTTGCGATCGAAAATTGAGTGAGAGAGCCACCATTTGCAAAAGTTTTGGTTTCCGGATCTTTACCCAAAGTACCCACTAAAATAACTTTATTTACACCACGCATTTGCCGTTTACTTCCTATATATTTCTGTATTTTACTTTATAAGAGTTATGCTTAAATGGCTACCTCTTTACCCAACAAGTGCGTTAATTGTTGTCGCGAAGCATCATCAATCTGCTGTTTATCGACTTTTACATAGGCAACTTGCTGTTCAGACATCACCACGACCTCTTCAATACCACGAATCGCCAAAAGCTGAGAAGTCCATTCGTCAGTTTGTCTGCTTTCCGGCAATCGCAGTACCAGCGATGACAGATAACGCGGCTGAGCCAGGCCAAAACTCATCAGCAGCCAGATTATCGCGATCCCTGTCAGGATAGTCCAGCCCATCGAGGTATTGTTCAGCAGTAACAATTGTCCGCCAATCATACCGCCAAAGAATGCCCCTAAAAACTGGCTACTGGCATTCACGCCCATGGCGGTGGCTTTGGACTGGATCGGTGCCGCTTTCGATAACCAGGATGGCAACAGGGCTTCCATCACATTAAAAGCAATAAAGAACAGCCCTAGACCAATCAGTAAGACATATTTGGATTCAAAACCAAATGCCATCACCATCAAACCCAGAATAATACCGGTAATGGCCACCAGAAAAATCGCGCGCATTTTGTGGTATTTTTCTGCCAGGATAATACTCGGAAAAGCAAAAAACAGGCTCAGTACCAACAGCGGCAAATATACCCAGCCATGACTGGAAAGTGGCAGATCAGCAAATTCGATCAGCTGTGAAGGCACATAGATAAACATGGCGGTGAGCAATAAATGCAGGGTAAAGACCGACACATGCAGACGATTCAGATCCCCGATTTTGATTACCTGTTTCAACTGTGCCAGATAGCCCTGCTGAAAGTTTTTATGATGCCGCGTGACTTTCGGCACCATCAACAGCATGGCAATCGCCGCCAGGCCCATCACCGTGGTGACCCAGAATAATCCCGAGATGCCAACCAGACCCGTCAGCCAAGGCCCCAGACTAAAGGCCACCACAAAAGACAGGCCGATACTCATGCCCATCATCGCCATGGCTTTCATGCGGTTTTCTTCACGGGTGACATCTGCCAGCAACGCCATCACCACAGCAGATACTGCACCACCACCAGCAATCGCCCGGCCGATAATCACGCCATAAATGGTGTCCGACATGGCCGCAATTGCACCACCCAGCGCAAATAATAGCAGCCCTAAAACCACCAGTGGCTTACGGCTATAACGGTCCGCAATCAGGCTGAATGGAATCTGCAATAAGGCCTGAGTCAAACCATAGACCCCGACCGCCAAACCGATCAGTGCAGGCGTCGCATATTGATATGCCTGCCCTGCCACAGAAAACACTGGGATAATCATAAACAACCCCAGCATGCGCAGTGCAAAAATACTGCTCAGGGCAAAGGTTGAACGACGTTCTAAAGCATTCATCATAAATTATGGCGATTGGGTTAATTAATCTGGAGCCCAGATTATAGGACATTCAGCTCATTAATAAGACATGAATTTTATTTGAAATAAAGATGATGCCAATCTAAAAACAAAAAAGCGCAGCCGGAGCTACGCTTTTCATTCAGGGACAGCACTTTATTTTTCTAAAGCCGCCTGACGTTTCTTGTACTGAATCGAGGCAAATACTGCCCAGACAATAAAGGCTACACCGATCAGACCAGTCACCACTTCTGGCACATGCAGACCGGTTCCGCTGGCAATCATAATGAAAGCCAGTGCACCGATGGCATAATGCGCACCATGTTCCAAGTAGATATAGGCATCCAATGTGCCCTGCTCAACCAGATAGATGGTCATTGAACGGACAAAGATCGCACCAATTGCCAGACCCAGCATGATGATGACCACGTCTGAGGTAATCGCAAAGGCACCGATCACGCCATCAAAACTGAAGGAAGCATCCAGGACTTCTAGATAGAGGAAACCACCAATACCCGCTTTCACTACACCCGTCGGTACGCCATTTTCATCATGACGAATGGCATTGCCTTCTTCATCGACTTCCGGTTCACCACCGAGCATATGGCTCAGAACCTGCACACCGATATAAATCACGATGCCCCAGATCCCCGCCATAGTCACTGCCAGACGCTTAGCTTCATCGACATTGGCTGCCATAATTAACAAGGCTACCAGTGCGATAAACACCGACATCGCCGGTACATTGGCCAGATTGGACAGACGGCGTTCCACCCGTCTGAACCAATGCGTGTCTTTTTCTTCATCCAGGAAGAAGTTCAGGAATACCATCAACAGGAAAGCACCACCAAAAGCAGCAATCTCAGGATGATGTGCCATTAAACGTGCTGAATATTCTTTCGGATCATTCAGGGCCAGACGTACCACTTCCATAAAGCCCAGATCTGCAGTCACTGCAACAATAACCACCGGGAAGATCAAACGCATCCCGAAGACTGCAATAAGAATACCGACTGTCAGGAACAGCATTTTCCAGAAATGATCCCAACCCCGTAGGACTGAGGCATTGACAACCGCGTTATCAAAAGACAACGACACTTCCATAATCGCCAGAATAGCGGTAATGGTCAGCGCTGTGAGCATGGTTTGCAGGCCTGCGTCAGGACCATGGGTATAACCCCAATATGCAGACAAACCAAGACACACGATCGAAAATGCAATCGAGAAACCAAAATGTTTCAACATACACAACGACCTTGGATAAATTAAATAAATGTATGGCTGCGAGAGAGCAGCAATACGAATAGGAAAAGTTAAGCTAATTATGAAACTTTTAGCGCATAAACCAAAGCACTTCCTGAGCTGTTTTATCTTATTTTCTGTTTTTAAAATTTGCCGATCTTTTAAACAGCCCGATCTTTGCTATAGTGCCGCATGGTTTAACTTGAACTGCGAAGGATTTTCAGCATGAGTTTTTCACAAGAGGTATGGCAACGTAATCTCGGACTTTATCAGAAGACCCTGGCCCTGCCCTTTAATCAGCAACTGGCGCAAGGTACTTTAAGCCGTGAAGCCTTTAGTCATTATGTGATTCAGGATGCGCATTATTTACTGGCCTATGGCCGTGCACTGGCCGTGTGTGCCGCCAAAGCTTTTGAAGCGGACGATGTAATCCAGTTTGCCGAGGCAGCCAAAATAGCGATTGTGGTGGAACGTAACCTGCATGATGGCTTTATGCAGGATTTCGGCATTAGCAAAGAGCAGTTTGAAAATACCCCGCTGACTTTGGCGTGTCATCACTATACCTCTTATCTGACTTCGACCGCCTGGTCGGAAAGCTACCCGGTGGTGCTGGCCTCGTTGCTGCCTTGTTTCTGGATTTATGCCGAAGTTGGCAAAGATATTGTCGACAACTCTGCGCCGAATAATCCGTATCAGGCTTGGGTGGATACCTATTCAGGAGAAGAATTCCACACTGCGGTGCGGAATGTGATTGCGACCGTTGACCGTGTTGCGGCGCGTGTTGATGCCGATACACTAGAAAAAATGCATGCAGCTTATACGCATGCGGCCCGTTTGGAATGGTTGTTCTGGGACAGTGCCTTTGAGCAACGCCAGTGGCCTGGTCTGGATGAATAAGACGGACGAATAAAAAAAGCCCTGTTTAAGATAGGGCTTTTTGGTTATAGCTGATCAAAAAATTTCTACTGTCATAAACCGATCATAAAAACGGCTTAGTCTGAAAAAAACAAGGATAGAACTGGCCGGTACGCTAGACCTAGCTATAAGCCCCAAATTGCCGAACAATAATTGAGAATAATTATCAATTAATAAAATCAATCCCGGAAAGAGGCAGATGATATGCACACTTTAGGCACCGAAGCGATTCGGGCATTTTTTACCCTGCAATGTTGCTGGCTCAATAATGAAGAAATCTATTTGGAACAAGGCTGTCCAGATTGTAGCTCGGCAGCGACTTATCTGATTTACCATACCAACACGCATATCCAGAAACATCTGCTGAAATTTATTGAAAAGTATCGCTGTCATCAGGCGCGACGTAACGATTTGCTCGACCTGGATTTTTTCCAAAAAGACTATGAGGACTTTCTGCACATTCTGGAAAATGAAGTCAATTTTTATGC
The DNA here is from genome assembly GCF_024129595.1 of Acinetobacter lwoffii. Classification (GTDB taxonomy): domain Bacteria; phylum Pseudomonadota; class Gammaproteobacteria; order Pseudomonadales; family Moraxellaceae; genus Acinetobacter; species Acinetobacter lwoffii_O. The sequence goes on from NZ_JAMXXS010000052.1 coordinate 4,911, forward strand.
ACGTCTGCATCATGATGTGTCACGTGAACGCTGCTTTGAAGAGATCGAGTCTATCTTTGAACGCCATTATGCAATGGCTTATTAGGTATTGGCCTTGTACATGATCATTGTGAATATTTAGGCAATCGACTACTGCGTTTGTTAATGTTGTGATGAATTGACCAATCACCGACATAACTTGACGTTTAAAATACTTTTATTTGCACTTGAACATTTTTCATCCGGTATCATATAAGGGTTTTTGATGAATATTCTAGGATCCTTGCATGAGCCAAAGCCACATCCGTATTCGAGGCGCACGTACCCATAACCTGAAAAATGTGAACCTTGATATACCACGCGACAAGTTTGTGGTGATTACGGGACTGTCTGGTTCAGGAAAGTCCTCGCTTGCCTTTGATACCTTATATGCCGAAGGTCAGCGCCGTTATGTGGAATCGCTGTCTGCCTATGCCCGCCAGTTCCTCTCCCAGATGGAAAAACCGGAAGTGGATTCTATTGAAGGCTTGAGTCCAGCGATTGCCATCGAACAGAAATCTACCAGTCATAACCCGCGTTCGACCGTGGGTACCATTACCGAAATTTATGACTATTTACGCCTGCTGTATGCGCGTGTCGGTACACCGTTCTGTCCTGAACATGATCTGCCGATGGTGGCACAAACGGTTACTGAAATGGTCGATGCAGTCAAAGCATTAGAAGAAGGCACTGCTCTTTTACTATTAGCACCGGTGGTGCGTGAACGTAAAGGTGAATATACGGCGCTGTTTGAACAGCTACAAAGCCAGGGTTTCGTCCGCGCCCGCGTCGATGGCGAGATCATGGAAATTGATCCGCCACCTGAACTGGACAAAAAGAAAAAACATACCATTGAAGTGGTGGTGGACCGTTTTAAAGTCCGTGATGACTTAGGTAACCGCATTGCAGAAAGTTTTGAAACCGCGCTACGTTTAGGTGGTGATATCGCGATTTTATCCTGGATGAAGGGCGAGCATAACGATCGTGTGTTTTCAGCCAAACACTCCTGCCCGGAATGTGACCGTGCAGTGGCTGAACTGGAACCGCGTTTATTTTCGTTCAACAACCCTTTTGGTGCCTGTCCGGTCTGTGATGGTCTGGGGACCCGCAGCCATTTCAGTGCCGATAAACTGATTCCCAATCCTGAAGTCAGCGTTAGCCAAGGCGCGATTCGTGGCTGGGACCGTCAGCGTCCGTATTATTACAGCATGATCCAGAAAGTCGCCGAGCATTTTGGTTTTTCTCTGGAAACTCCATGGAATGAACTGGATGCTGACACCAAGAAAAAATTTCTGTACGGCACTGGCAAAGAAAAAATTGATCTAAGTTATATCGATGAACGTGGCCGACGTCATAATCGGGTCATTCCTTTTGAAGGGATTTTGCCGCATCTGGAACGCCGTTATCGTGAAACTGAAAGTAATTATGTGCGTGATGATCTGGCGCAGTATTTATCCAATGCTGCCTGTGATGCCTGTGATGGTTCACGTCTGAATGAAATTTCGCGTAATGTGAAAATTCTGGACAAGACCATTGCTGACATTACCCGCATGTCGATCGGCGATGCTGAAAGCTATTATCAGGGTATTCATTTGGAAGGTGCACGGGGTGAAATCGCCGACAAGATTTTCAAGGAAATCCGTGAACGTCTGCACTTTCTGGTTTCGGTCGGCCTGAATTATCTCAGCCTGTCGCGTTCTGCCGAAACTTTGTCTGGTGGTGAAGCGCAGCGAATTCGTCTGGCCTCACAGATCGGTGCCGGTTTGATGGGCGTCATGTATGTGCTGGATGAACCATCAATTGGTTTGCATCAACGTGATAACGACCGTCTGTTACAGACCCTGATCCGTCTGCGTGATCTGGGCAATACCGTCTTGGTGGTCGAGCATGATGAAGATGCGATTCGTGCCGCCGATCATATTATTGATATCGGTCCGGGTGCCGGTGTGCATGGTGGGCATGTGATTGCCGAAGGAACGTATGATGAAATTCTGGCCAATCCGGACTCGCTGACCGGAAAATATTTATCCGGAAAATTAAAAATTGAAGTGCCGAAAAAACGGATTCAACCGCCCAAGCCTGAAGAACAGATCAAGCTGATGGGAGCATCCGGGCATAACCTGAAAAAAGTCGATCTGACTATTCCTCTAGGTATTATGACCTGTGTTACCGGGGTGTCCGGTTCAGGTAAATCGACCTTGATTAACCGGACTTTGTTACCTTTGGCGGCGACCCAGCTCAATGGTGCCACCACTTTAACTTCGGAAAAGTTTGAATCGATTGATGGTTTACAGTTTCTCGACAAAGTGGTGGATATTGACCAGAGTCCGATTGGACGTACCCCGCGTTCCAATCCGGCGACTTATACCGGCCTATTTACCCCGATTCGTGAACTGTTTTCACAGACGCAAGAAGCCAAGGCACGCGGTTATGCTGCCGGTCGTTTCTCGTTTAACGTGAAAGGTGGCCGCTGTGAAGCCTGTGAAGGTGACGGCATGATCAAGGTAGCGATGCACTTCCTACCGGATATGTATGTGCCATGTGATGCCTGTCATGGCAAACGCTATAACCGTGAAACGCTGGAAGTGAACTATAAGGGCAAGAATATTTCAGATGTTTTGCAAATGACCGTTGAAGATGCGATGTATTTCTTTGATGCAATTCCTGTCATTCACCGTCGTCTGGAAACATTACATCAGGTGGGTCTGGGTTATATCCGTCTGGGTCAGTCTGCGACCACGCTTTCCGGTGGTGAAGCGCAGCGTGTCAAACTGGCACGTGAACTGGCCAAACGCGATACCGGTCAAACCCTGTATATTCTGGATGAACCGACCACGGGTCTGCATTTCCATGATATTGCCAAACTGCTGGACATCCTGCATCAGCTACGTGACAAAGGTAATACCATCGTGGTCATTGAGCATAATCTGGACGTGATTAAAACCGCAGACTGGGTGGTGGACTTAGGCCCTGAAGGTGGTTCTGGTGGCGGTATGATTGTCGCAGAAGGTACGCCTGAACAGGTCGCGAAAGTCAAAGCGTCACATACGGGTAAATTCTTGAAGCCGTTGTTGAAATAAAAATCTCCTCCTCCCCTCCTCTTTATCAAAGAGGAGAAATTCCCTCCTTTCGTAAAGGAGGGTTAGGGAGGATTTAAATTTAATAAGAAAAATTATTTGTTCTTTTAAGGTAAATAAATGCGATTTTCAGAACGATATGGCTATAAACCTGTTAGAGAAGTCATTCAAAAAGAAAGTATAGATGATGCTTTAAAAAATGGTTTGTGGAGTGTTTTTCATAGCTATATTTGGAATCGGATTGAACATGGACATAATCAAAGCTCTTTTACCCGTAATTCAAATATATACTCGTTAGTAGAATCTTATTGGCTTAATCTTTTTAAAAACCCTACAGATACCATCCCTCAATGGACATCTGATTCTTTAAAAATAATTAGAGATTACTTTTTTAATTGTGCATGGCACGAAATTTATAGCTTGATTGAAGAAACAATTGAGCACTACCCCTATCAAAGAGTAAGTAATAAAGATTCATTTATAACTAATATCAACAATATGCTAGAGCGTGAAAATAGTGCTTACCGAATTATAAATGACGAAATCATTCCAATAACTTCCGAACAAGAAATTCAATCCATCGAAACTGCTTTAGAAAATACAAATCAATATTTAGGTGTTCAACAACATTTAAATCAAGCTTTAAAACTGATGTCAGATTGTCAAAAGCCTGACTATCGAAATTCGATTAAAGAATCTGTTTCGGCATTAGAAGGTATGTGTCAAAAAATATTAAAGAAGGACAAAGTAACTTTAGGTGATGCAATTGGTCAAATTGAAAAACAATATCCAATACATCCTGCATTAAAAGCCAGTATTAAATCTTTATATGGTTATACATCCGATGCAGATGGTATTCGCCATGCAATGTTAGACGAATCAAATCTTTCTTATATCGATGCAAAATTTATGCTTGTTGCCTGCACAAATTTTATTAACTATCTGATCGACAAAACCAGAGATCATCCAAATTAGATCACATGACTGGCGACATGGATGTCGCCCGTTCGACTGTGCTAAAGGGACTTAGCATCAGTCGAACAAATGCATTTTGCTACTTTTGTGCAGTTCAAAAGTAGAGAAAACAGTCTTTTGAACTAAACCTCTGCCACCGCATTACGTCCTTTGGCCTTTGCTGCAAACAAAGCATCATCTGCATTGGACAATAAAGCTATCCAGGAGCCAGCACCAATGGCAACCCCGATACTGACCGAAATCTGAATCTCGTCTCCTGCTGCAGTCACAATATGACGCTCAGCCACTTCAGCGCGGATTTTATCGGCCACAATCAGTGCCTGCTGCATCTGGATATTTTCAATCAGTACCAGAAACTCATCGCCCCCATAACGCACCAGCAAATCTGTAGCACGGACATTGGCTTGCAAACGCTCGGCCACCAGTTGAATCACCTGATCGCCAATAATATGCCCATATTGATCATTCACCTGTTTAAAATGATCAATATCAATAATCATCAAACAGGTTTGACTCAATTGACCCGGCTGATTTTCCATAAAACGGATATATTCTTCCAGCGCGAAACGGTTCGATAATCCGGTCAAGGAATCGGAATGAGCAATATTCTTTAAACGGAATTCCAGCGCATCACGTTCTTGCAACATCTGTTGCAATTTCTGAATGGCAGCGAATAAGGAATCAGAATGATTCACTTCACGCAGCCGCATATCAATTTTCTGACGACCCGAGTTTTTAGACAAACTCAACAACATGCGGCGTGCCTGAATCAGCGGCAGGAATACCTGTTTACGTGCAAAAATCATGGTTGAAATCGCGGTCAGTAATGAAATCAACGATACCAGTACACTCCAGATCAAACGCTGCATATTGCTGTTCATTTCCTGAATAGCGGCATCTCTGCTGTATTGCAGCAGGTAAGTTTGCAGGTCTACCACAGTCGCAAATTTATCTACCATCGCTTCAGTCAGCTCTGTTCCGCTCAAACGGTAGTCACGTTGCTCCAGACTGTCACTGATCAGTTCACTCACAATCGGTAAGCCTTGCTGAATAAACTCGGTTTCTACCCGTCGATGTAAACGAATGAACTCCTCTGTTTTATCTTGAACAGGCTGAATGGTATCAATCAAGGCCCACAAATAACGCACCTGATGTTGGGTCTGTAAAGAACGGGTAATATTTTCAGTGGGAAGCGGCGCTTCAAAAGTCACATGCGCCATGATAGACGATGCGACACGACCAGCCTGATCACGTAAATCAGATAAAAATAAAATCTGGCTAATATAGTTATTCAGATGGGTCGATGAGCTATCTGAAGCCACCGCCACGTCACGCAAAAGTTCACGGCAACTTTCCCAGGCAGCAAACATGGCCAGAATTGCCTGATCAAGTTCTTGTGCACTGCGTTGCTGACGTGGCATCCGGGTATAGGCATCAACCTGTGCACGCCCATTTTTCAAACTACTTTCAAGCTGTGAAAGTTGCTGACTCAGGTTGTTAAACCCGACCTCCGTCAATACATCCGCGGTCTGGGACAATTGCCTGTCCACCTGCTGTCGATAGCTGATTAACTCTTGCTGATGCTGGGCAAATTCCTGTACCGAACTGGACATGGCTTTATTGGCAGGCGCACGCTCGCGCGAAATTTTATTTGCCAGATCAGCGACCTGTTGCAAGGCATTCAGTTGTTGATAGGTTTGTTTGGATTTTAAATAACTTTGACTGCTACTCACAATTAAGGGAATACAGATGCAAAGCAAACATAAAATAATAATCGACATCGACCAGTACAAACGTTTACTGATCCACTCAGAGCGTAAGGTATTCATGCTGTTGTATTACGCCCCAATATGACAAGCAAAGCTAAATAGATTGATTATTATACAAATAAAACAGGATGGTCTTAAAGCGTTTAGTCTTACTTAACTTATGTTTTTAATGAATTTTTATCATCTATTATTTTTCAGATACTTAAGTTGGTTCATTTGAACCTTTAATGCAGGTTTTCGTGACCATAGCTCTCTATAAAGTCTTACAAAAACAAGGGAGTTTAAGCAGCTAAAAAAATATAAAAACTTGCTTTCTGCACTATTTACACCTGCAACAAATAGGTGCATAATGCACCGCATTAGGGCGAGTTAAATTATTCCTCAGCAGATATTTTAGTTTACCCGCAAATTTTGGCGAAAAAACCCCGATTTTCTATGAAAATTGGGGTTTTTTTTAGCTATTGAATTTTAGACCTACATTTTTACTTTTTAATATGCACTATTTTGGTGCTTAAAATTATTATAATATTTCTTCTTATCATCTTTTTTAATTAAAGGTTTTTCAGAAACGGAATGATCCGAAATAAAAAATGCTGGACAAAAAAAGCCCAACCTTGGGGAAAGCTGGGCGATAAAACAAAAAATTGTGGAGAATCAGGCTAAATCACTATAAAAGTGTGAACTCTAACTTGATTTTCATATTATGTAAAATTCCCCTCAAAATGTAAAGCCGATTGCTCCAGTCAAGATTATAAAACATGCCCATTTAGCTCAAAAAACAGACACCTATTCTAAGATCCAAGCTGATGATGCTTTAAAATCAAGCAATCCAATCAAAGACCTGATGCGCCAGACATTTTGCACTTCTTGACACATTTATGAATTAACTCACCCATTATTAATTGTTTTAATAGATAAATATATTATAATTAATCGTATTAATTGATTAAAATAACAACATAATTTCTCCTTAATCTTTAGTCCCGATTCTATATTTAAAGTCTAGATTTTTGTTATACAAGAGTTTTTATATAAAATAGCTTCGGAGCCTAATACTTGAATTTTACACAAAATTAATACAATGATTTAGCTTAAAAAAATAGCGATTTCGAATTGGATTGACTTAATAAATTGTTACAATACAATACGTTTTATGTTGTACATCTTTTGTAACAAAATGGTAAATATCATGAAAAAACTAGGTTTAGCCACTGCTGTATTATTAGCGATGACCGGTGCTCAAGCATATCAATTCGAAGTTCAAGGTCAGTCAGAGTACATCGACAACACTGCAAATGACAAAGACTTCACTGGCGCTGTTCAAGGTACTTACTACTTCAAAGATGTAGACGCTTCTAAAGGTCCTTTAGCTGAAGCTGCTTTCCTGAACCAAGCTTCTAATGTTGCTCTAGCGTATAGCTATGGCGAAAACGGTCAAGAAGAAGCTGGACGTTCACGTACTGTAAATCATACTTACGGCGTAAAAGGTGAAGCTTACGTTCCAACTTCAGTTGTGCCTGTTTATGCAAGCGCTTCTTATAGCCATACCATTGCTGATAGCAAAACTGCTAACGCAACTGACGATCAAGGCGACCGTTATGCATTAGAACTTGGTGCTTTAGTTGCTCCTAACTTCTTAGTTGCTGTTGGTTATACCAGCGTTGCTGACCAAGCTTCTTTAGATGCATTCAATATTGTGTCTAACGGCGTTGCTAAAGCTGCTCTTGAATCTGCAACAATTGCTGATAAGACAGATGCGATCACTGCACGTACTAAATACGTTGGTGCAATCGACGGTACTAACATGTCAATTGGTTTTGAAAGCGGTTTAGTTTATGGTGAAGATACTGCCTACAACTTAGGTACAACTCTTTTCCTTAACCCACAGTTAAGCGTTGGTGCTTCTTATATGGAATCTAGCTTTGCTGGTTCTCCAGACAAAGCTTGGGGCGCGAACGTAAACTACTTCATTACTCCTGCTGTTGCAGTTGGCGCATCTTATGTAAATGCAAATGCTGAAGGCCAAGCACTGGATACACAAACGATTGGTGTAAATGCCAAATTCCGTTTCTAATTTCTGATTAGATTCTGAATCAAAAAAGGACGCATATTGCGCATTGCTGTCCCACAATTTTTCACAAGAGGAAGCTCATTTGAGCTTCCTCTTGTTTTATGGGTATTTTATCGGGTGAAAATAAAGCTTTT
>NZ_JAMXXS010000053.1:0-12701 GCF_024129595.1 Acinetobacter lwoffii
AACCAAGATGCATTGCATCAAATTATTAGGAGATAAGCTGACGGCAAGACATTTTCAAAGTCAGGTCAATGAAGTTCATGCGCGTGTGGCAGTTCTGAATAGATTTACGGAATTAGGTAGACCTCACACCCAAGTTGTCACTTAAATTTGAATGGATTGGGGAAAACTCAGCTTTTGAATGTTTATGCAACAAAGCCGGTTTTAGTTATAAACTTATTCATTCAGGAATTATATTGCTGAATGAATAAGTCTAATTGATTTATTTATGCAACCCAACTATTCATTTGATTCATTTGATTCATTTGATTCATTATTTTTAACTTGTTTTTGTTTAGAATTTTCAACTTTAGAAGCTTTTAAATTCTTTTCAAGAAATAACAAGCCGCCATCTGCATAACTAAAACTTGCGATACTAAAGAATGCACTAATTAACAGTAATTTAGTACAAAATTTATTTTTGAATAGCATGTTTATTTACTCTCATTTAATACTTGTTAGATATTCTAACTTTAAAGAATTAACACCCAGAGGACTCATAAATTACATTCTTGTAATTTTAAAATGTCTCAGGATGGTGTTTAAAGTGCGTGTGATAAATAGAAGTGTAATACAGGAAAATGGTAAGGTTTATCAGCCTAGTCATCTGTCCATTATGTAGAAAGAGCAGCACTTTAATGTTTATGCTGTTCCAATGTATTACATTCCTTACTTTCTATTTGTAACGTAATTTCAGTAATACTATGATTATGTTTTAGAACGTCTAAGGCCTTTTGATAGAGCTGATCTGGATCGCTATTAGGAGCAACCAAATGAGCAGTTAAATGAATGTTTTTTGAAGATATAGCCCAGACTTTCAACTGATGAATCCCTTCAACACCCTCTAGCATCAATAAATCATTTCTTAACGACTCAATATCAATCTCATCAGGAACCCCTTCAAGCAAAATATGGATACTTTGTTTTAATAAAACCCAAGTTCGAGGTAAAACCCAGAAGCCAATTAACACAGCGATTACGGTATCTACCCACATCCACTGGGTAAAATAAATGACCACTCCTCCGATAATCACGCCTATCGATCCCAGTGCATCACTAAGGACTTCTAAATATGCGCCTTTCACATTTAGACTTTCTTGAGCACTCGCAGAAAGGATTTTCATTGAAATCAAATTTATGACCAAACCAATGACTGCGACAATCATCATTCCAACACTTTGAATTTCAGCAGGATGCGTAAAGCGTTGGTAAGCTTCATAGACAATATATATCGCCACCACAAAAAGCATCACTGCATTAAACAGAGCCGCTAAAATTTCGAATCGCTGATAGCCAAAAGTTCTTTTATCATCTGCGGCTTTTTTACCAATTTTGATAGCAGCAAGAGCAATAGCTAATGCGGCTACATCAGTAAACATGTGAGCGGCATCAGACAGTAATGCTAAACTTTGGGTAATAAAAGCAGCGACAACTTCTACTATTAAGAAAGTAGTCGTTAAACCCAAAGCAAACATTAATTTCTTACTATTTCCTTCAGTAACAACCGCATGGCTATGATCATGATGTTCTGACATAAAATTTTCCTTATTTAATCCATGATTAGCAGAGATATTTGAGACAGACCCAATATCTCTGCTAAAAGTTGCTTAATCTAATGGATTAAGAAGCTTTCTTTTCATTCATCCACCGGTACAGTACGGGCAATAAAACCAATGTAAGCAGGGTAGAGGAGATAATTCCTCCAATAACCACTGTTGCTAAAGGTCTCTGTACTTCTGCCCCAGTTCCGGTTGCCAAAGCCATCGGGACAAACCCAAGGGACGCCACACAAGCTGTCATCAGCACAGGTCTAAGACGCAAAATTGCACCCTGCCACGTTGCATAATAAAGGTCATATTGTTGTCGCAACTCTTTGATAAAGGTAAGCATGACTAAGCCATTCAGTACAGCCACCCCCGATAGTGCAATGAAGCCAACCCCTGCTGACATGGATAATGGAATGTCACGCAACCACAACGCGATTAAGCCTCCACATAAGGCAAACGGTACACCACTAAAGACCAGTAAGCTTTCTTTGATATTATGGAATACAGCCATCAATAAAATAAAGATCGTCAACAATGCGAGCGGAACCACCAATTGCATACGCGCTTTTGCAGACATCAGATTTTGAAATTGACCGCCATAATCTATCCAATAACCGCTTGGTAATTCCTGTTTGGATAACGTGCTCTGAAGCTCTGTTACGAATGAGCCTAAATCACGTCCTTCTACATTTGCAGTAATAACCACTCGACGTTTACCATTTTCACGGCTGACCTGATTAATACCCAGGATATTTTCAACGCGTGCCACATCTTGCAGTTGGACTAAACCACCATTCGGCAATTGAATAGGAAGTACCGCTAACTGTTCAGGACTACGCTGGGATTCATCTAGACGGATGACAAAATCAAAACGCTTGTCTCCCTGTAAAATTGTTCCAACATTCTGGCCACCGACACTTGTAGCTACCAGATCCTGAATTGCTCTTACCGACAAGCCATATTGTGCAGCTCTGGACTTATCCACCTCTACATTCAACAAGGGTAAGCCACTGGTCTGTTCTACATTAACGGCTGTCGCGCCTGAAATTGAGTTAATTTTTTGAGAAATTTTATTCGCTTCGCGATTTAGAATCTCCATGTCATCACCAAATAATTTGACACCCACATCACTTCGCACCCCTGAAATTAACTCGTTAAAGCGCAGTTCAATGGGTTGCGAGAACTCACTGTTATTTCCCGGCAATGTCGCTAAGAAAGTAATCATTCTTTGGCGAAGCTCATCAATCGTTTGTTTTGGATCAGGCCATTCATCATGAGGTTTTAACAGTACCACGCCATCTGAAATGTTGGGTGGCATAACATCTGTGGCCACTTCTGCTGTACCGGTACGGGCAAAGATCGCTTTAATTTCAGGAAATTCTTTCAACAGTAACTTTTCAGTATTTTCCTGCATTCTCAGTGACTGTTCTAACCCTGTACTTGGGGAACGCATTTGCTGAACAGCAAAATCACCTTCACCCAGTTGAGGTGCAAACTCGCTACCTGTTTGAGTGGCTAGCACGCCCGTAAGCACTAAAATACAGGCAGCCACAATAGTCACAAATAAACGAAGCTCATAGGCTTTATCTAAAAGCAGTTCATATTTGGTTTTAAGCCAATGCATCCAGCGACTTTCGGTTTCCTTGACTTCTCCAGTGACAAATAGGGCAACTGCGGCTGGCACAAAAGTGACAGATAAAATCATGGCCCCAATTAAAGCCAGTACAACAGTCATTGCCATAGGATGGAAAAGTTTGGCTTCTACACCCGTCAGGGTAAAGATAGGTAGATAAACCACCAAAATAATTAACTGTCCAAAAATCAGAGGACGACGCGCCTGTTTTGCAGCCAAGAAGACTTCTTTAAATCTTTCAGAACGGCTAAGTAAACCACCTTTCAGCTTCTGAGCTTCTGCTAGCCGACGGATACAGTTTTCTACAATAACCACTGCACCATCAATAATAATACCGAAGTCCAGTGCCCCTAAACTCATCAGATTTGCACTAATCTTCTGCTCTGCCATTCCCGTCAAGGTAAACAGCATTGACAGTGGAATAACGCAAGCCGTGATCAGCGCAGCACGGAAATTACCTAGAAAGAGAAATAAAATAACAATGACGAGGATTGCACCCTCAATCAAATTTTTCTGAACGGTTTTGATCGCCCGATCAACCAAATGCGTACGGTCATACACAGTCTCAATCACCACACCTTTAGGTAGCGATTGCTGGATCGATTGCACCTTTTCATCAATGGCTTGAGCAACGGTACGGCTATTTTCTCCCATCATCATCATGGCAATACCCAATACAGTTTCTTCACCATTATAGGTTGCAGCCCCTGTTCTTAAGTCATGACCAATTGAGACATTGGCGACATCTGCCACCCGAATCGGATAGCCGTTTTTATTGGCAATACTGATGTTCTGGATATCTTCAATCGTGTTTAAAGTGCCGGGAACACGAACCGTTAGCTGTTGTCCATTTTTCTCAATATAGCCAGCACCACGGTTTTCATTATTCTCTGTTAAGGCAGTTTGTAAATCAGACAAAGGAATTTGCAATTGTTGCAATCGGTTCAGATCAGGGGCAACCACATAGGTTTTATTAAAGCCACCGATACTGTTGATCTCAGCAACGCCTTTTACGCGCTGTAATTGCGGTCTTACAATCCAATCCTGAATTTCACGTAAATCCATCGCCGAATAAGGGGTTCCATCCGGCTTTTTAGCATTTGGTTCGGCTTTAATCACCCATTGATAGATTTCACCTAAACCTGTCGAAATAGGCGACATGTTAGGTTGCACATCTTCAGGCATTTCTCCCATTGCTTCTTGCAAGCGCTGGTTGATAAGCTGTCTGGCCCAGTAAATATCCGTGCCATCTTCAAAAATGATGGTCACTTGCGATAAGCCGTAGCGTGAAATCGAACGGGTTTGTTCCATTTTCGGCATGCCTGACATGGCATTCTCAATGGGATAGGTAATCCGCTGTTCCATTTCCAAAGCCGTAAAGCCATTGGCTGAAGTGTTAATCTGCACCTGAGTATTGGTAATATCCGGTACAGCATCAATCGGTAACTTTTGATAACTATAAATACCAATAGCAATCCAGGCTGCAATAAACAGCATAATCCAAATGGCGTTATGGATAGAAAACTGGATCAGCCGATCAAACAGCCCTTCAGGTTTTACCGATTCGTGGTCTGGAATGTGAGGGCTTTTAGTGCTCATGTGAAGCCTCTCCTTTTTCCATCTCAGATTTCAGTAAGAAACTGCCTTGAGCTGCATATTTTTGTCCCTGATTAAGCCCATTTACCACTTCAATCCACTGGCTATCCCCAGACGATTGCCCTAATTTCACCGGTTGCGGACTGAATTCAACTTTCTGTCCATGCTGAGTGGCGACAAAAACCACATCTTTTCCATCGACATTCTGAACTGCGGACTTAAGTACCCGTAATGCGGTACTTTCACTGCGTTGTTGCAACTGTACGTTTACCATCAAGTTTGGACGTAATTCGGTTGCATTCGATTCAACTTTTGCTCGCACCTGAAGACGGCCTGTTTGAATATCCGCTTCAGTATTTAAAGTCTGAATAACAGCCTGATAGACCTTTTCCGTTTGCAAGGATTTAAATTCGATCTTTTGATTCGGGGCTAAGCCCATAATTTCAGAATTTGGAACAATAAACTCAAGCCAGAGTTGATCTAACCGGTCTATCGTAAAGAGTTGATCGGCTAACTGAACATTTTCCCCGAGAACCAAATCCTTTTTACTGATCACGCCAGAAATGGGAGCTTTCAAAATATAGCGTCCGTTACTGGCATTCACTGCACCAAATGCACTTAAACGTGATTGGGCCGCTTGAACCTGAATTTGTGCCCGTTTATAGCTGTTATAAGCACGTTGATAGTCCTGTTTTGCTGAAATGCCCTGTGACCAAAGCTGACGCTCACGATCATAGTCTTGTTTCGCCAGTTCAAGGTTGGTTTGTTCAATTTTAAGATTGGCCTGCTGATCAACTAGATCAGGAACAAGCAACGCAGCCAAAGGCTGTCCTTTCTGAACTTTTTGACCGAGTTCTACATAGACATTTTCTACATGACCACTAAAACTCGGTGAGACGTGCGCTTGCTGGTCAGTATTCACATTCAGTTTGGCAGGATAAGAACTTAATTTAACCACCGGGCCTTGATCGACCGCTGATAATTGTATGCCCTGTTCCACCAGTTGCTTGGCAGTCAGGCTCACACCTTCTGCATGCTCTTCGGTTTCACCACCATGTTCTTCTCCCCCTTCTTCCTCGGCATGTTCATCTGATGTTTCAGATTTATTCTTACCCGTTAAGATCAAGAAAATACTGAGGAGTACGGTAGCGCCGATGACCAAACTAATCAGTAGGGGTTGAGAGATTTTTCCGCTCTGTTTTTTTAAGCTGTTTTTAAGATCGAACATGTTAATTTCCCCCACCAATGACAGGCATGGCCTGTATGTCTTGCCATAAATTTTGATTGATTTGTGCAATAGCATCTTTCGACATGACTTCACTTGGGCTAATGCCTAAGCTTAAACTTTCTGCTTCGATGGCCTTTTGCCAGCCCTCCCGTAACAACTGGACTTTACGTAGACGGATGTCTTGTAATTGAAGCGTGGCTTGCTGAACATCGGTTAAAGCAAACTTTCCTGCCAGAAAACCTTGTAAAGTTTTACTTTGAACTTGAGTCGCCAAAGGAATTTGAGTCTCGTCAACGACTTTGAATTGAAGCTCTAAACCCTGCAACTCGGTTAAGATCGTGCCTATTTGCAGCGCATTTTGCTTTAGATAAAAGTCTTTCTGACGCTCTAATAAGTTCATTTTTTCTTGCGCGATTTTTATGCCATTTTGCTGACGATCGAAAATATTGAGCGGTACACTGACTCCAACCACCAGTTGATTTTGTGTTGAGTTATCCAAGGATTGGGTGCGGTTAACGCCCAGGTTTAAAGTAGGATTAGGACGTGACTTTGCTTTCAGCTGATCAACCGTTGCTTGAGACTCTAACACCTGTAAAATCCGATATTTCTCAATGTAGTTATCCGCTAAATATTCTTGAACCTGCCCATGAGTCGATTTTGGCCAAAGCTTTTGCGAAGAGAGGTTTACCTTCAATGACTTATCAGAGGTTCCCCATAAATTTGATAATTGTTGGGTTGCCACTTGTACCTGTAAGTCGGCCTGTCTAAAAAGACGGATATTTTCAGCATGACTTAAACGTGCGCGATTCACATCTACTTGCGCGATACTGCCTGCATTAAAGCGCTTTTCGATTGCTTGAAGGTTTTCTTCGCTCACCCGAAGTTGTGCATTGACAATGTTTTTTTCAAGTTCGGCAATGGCCAGTTGCGACCATACATATTTCACTGCAAGCTCAATTTGTGCTTGATAAATCTTCTGTTTCAGCGCTGTTTTATCTATTGAGAGACTGGCTAATTTTTGGTTTGCTCTTCGCTCACCAAAAATATCCAAAGGTTGTGATATACCGATGGCAAGCTCTTTTTCATTATTTGAACCAAAGCCCGTTTGTTCAACTGACAATTCAGGATTTTTAAACAGCTTACTTTGCTGAAGATTCGTGGCATTAATACTATTTTGCGTTTCCCAGAAATTTTGGGACGCTTGATATTGGTTAACCTGCTCAATAGCTTGCTGCAGCGTTAAATCTTGAGTACTGGCGACTACGGAAGTACTGAAGCTGATCATTGCAGATAGCAAGATACCGCTACCTAAGGCTGACCAGGATAAATTCAGGATGGAGGTATCCTGATGTAATTTGTTTTTTGACATGAAAATGCCCCACGCATAATGAAATTAGGAGTGGTGGGCTTTTATAAGACTACCCCACCAATAGTAGGGGCAAATCGGGAGGCGGGGTTAATTGATTCAGATAAGGGGGTTTATAAAAAGTTATTCCCAAATAAGTTGGGGTAATGCCGGTCTCAAAATTAGCTTTAAGCTTCAGATCATCGGGTGGGTCAATCTGAATCACGATTGTATTTGAGAAATGACTGCACTTTTCGTTAAAACAAACCTTCTGACAATAGTCATAGATTTCTTTATAGTTTTCTAGGGAATAAAGTGCTTGACGAGGACTATCACTCTTTTCGTCTAAATCGATTGGATTAGAGAGTATTGAATTGGGTATGTTTGGCATTTCATGCAGACAAGCAGCCTCTGCCACACTCCAAATATTCTGGAATGTGAATAAGAGTACCAATATCTGGATTAGAAATGTTTTTCTCTTCATACACAAATCTGTATTTAAAACACCAATCGGAAGCTAACCAAAGCTATCTAAGATCTGATCACAAAATTTAAGTCACCTTAATCTTTTTGCAGCCTTAAGTAAAGATATACAGAATTTTTGAAAAAAGCATAGGTCTAGATAATCAAGCTAGATTTTTTAGAACTCCACATTGGTCAATTGTACATAAGCCATCACAAGTACCTCTTAAATCAGATAATTGTTCAATAAGCTTTTGTTGCTTGATTATATTTTCTCTGATAGCACTGACATGTAAGTCAATTAATTCATTCACATCTGAACAATTTTTCTTGGGATTATCTTTATAGGTGAGTAATTGACGAATTTCATTCAAACTCATATTTAAAGTTCGGCAATTCAAAATAAACTTAATTCGCTCAACATAGCCTATATCGTAAAGGCGGTAATTTCCTTCCGTTCTTTCGGGTTCCGGAATTAAACCTTCCTTTTCATAAAACCTAATTGTTAATACTGAACATGAGGTTTTTTTAGAGAGTTCACCAATTTTTAAATGCATTGAGTTGGTATTTCCAAAAAATCTTGACTCTATAGTAACTATAGGGATTCTAATATTCAAAGTTTATAAATTTTTTTAATGGGTATAACTATGAGTGGCTGTGGATGTAGTAAAGAAACACCATGCGAAGATAAGAAATCTCAACAAGAAAATCATCCATCAATTGCAGAAGCAAGCAATTCAAAGAATTGTGATAATACGCCTAGCTGTTGTGGTGAAGAGGAAGAAGAAAAATCTTCATCTCCTTGCTGTAACACTTCAAACAGTTGTGAAGATACCGCTCAATCCTGTTGTGGTTCTGATCCCAAAGAAAATTTAAGCACTGAAAACGTTTTAAAAGATTCGCACTACATGAGTGAATACTTAGTTCCCAAAATGGATTGTTCTGCGGAAGAACAGATGGTTCGTATGGCGCTATCTTCAATTGATGGTGTTCAAAAACTCATCTTTGATTTACCTAACCGGTCTTTAAAGGTTCTACATAATCAAAAAGATGAAAATATAACTACCAAACTTGAAGCTTTGGGTTTTGGTGCAAAGCTTGTGAAGACTGAAACTTATATAAGCAATCAACAGGCTAAGCAAACAAGTACCTATACCATTCCTAAAATGGATTGCTCTGCTGAAGAGCAAATGGTCCGTATGGCTCTTGCAGATATTGAAGCAGTTAAAGGTCTTACTTTTGATCTTCCCAATCGAAAACTGAAAGTCTTCCATAATGAAGGGATTCAGCAAATTACGGCTAAACTCGAAGGACTGGGTTTTGGGGCGAAACTTGATGAAACACAGCTTTCTACAGGCGATATACCTAATGAACCTGATCCTGTGAGACAAGCTAAAGTACTTAAACTGTTATTAGGCATTAATGCTCTACTGTTCTTTATAGAATTCATCAGCGGAATTATTGCTGCGTCTACAGGATTGATTGCTGATTCTCTAGATATGTTTGCCGATGCAGCCGTTTATGGTATTGCGCTATATGCCGTCGGAAAAGCTGCGAAATATCAAATAAAAGCAGCCCATTTCGCAGGTTGGATTCAGTTATTACTTGCTGTTATCGTGATTGTTGATGTCATTAGACGATTCATGTTTGGAAGCGAGCCAGAATCAACGCTCATGATTGTTATTGGCCTGCTCGCACTTATAGCTAACGTGACATGCTTATATCTTATTTCTGGTCATCGAGAAGATGGCGCACATATGAAAGCCAGTTGGATTTTCTCGGCGAATGACGTTGTCGTAAATATGGGCGTTATATTTGCCGGTGTACTCGTGGCGTGGACGGGATCAGCTTATCCAGACTTAATCATTGGCATCCTGGTTTCTTTATTCGTGCTTAATGGTGCTCGAAAGATTTTGGCTTTGAAGTAAGAGTATCGAAAATGAATCTATTTCAAGTTAAACAAAATCAGATCGTCAAAATTAGAGATCTCAAAAAAGGTAATCAATACAGTCATACCACTGATCCCGTATTGGAACGGCTCCAACTATTAGGTTTTAGAGAGGGTGAAACTCTACAAGTACTCGCTAAAGGTGTTTTTGGCGGAGATCCTGTTTTAGTTCAGATTGAAACTTCAAGATTCGCATTAAGAAAGAATGAAGCTGAAAGAATTTTTGTAGAGTTAGTATCCAATGAAGATTAAGAATATTGCATTAGTCGGTAATCCAAATTGCGGAAAAACCTCTTTATTTAATACACTTACTGGTACGCGACAAAAAGTTGCCAACTATGCTGGGGTTACCGTAGAAAGAAAAGAAGGTTCTTTTAACTTACCTTCTGGTGATGCAATACGAGTATTGGACTTACCCGGAACTTACAGTTTAAAACCTAGTAGTTTAGATGAAGAAGTCACCAGGGCAGTTTGTTTGGGCGAGCTAAAAGGTGAAATTCTACCCGACATTTTTATATGCGTCGTAGATGCCACAAATTTAAGCTTACATTTGAGCTTGGTTCTCGAAGTTCGTGCTTTAAATCGCCCTATGATTCTTGTATTAAATATGATGGATGAGGTCAAAAAGCGTGGTATTTCCATTGATAAGGATAAACTGTCTCAACTGTTAGGTATCCCTGTAGTTGAAGCTGTCGCAGTTAAAACAAAAGGAATTCAAGATTTAATTAATCAATTAGATCAAAAAAATCTTTTTATTACTCCTTATCATTCTGAATTAAGTCATTTTGAACAGGTCAAACAAATCACCAAACAAGTTATTTTAAATAATGACAATGGTGATAAAAGAACCGCATTTCTAGATAAAATTTTTCTACATCCTGTATTAGGTTTAGTAATCTTAACTTTAACCATGTTTGTGATGTTCCAAGCGGTATTTATATGGGCAACACCTTTTATAGAATTCATTGAAAATTTTATCGTATGGCTCAGTGATTTTATTGGACCACTAATCCAACATCCTCTATTAAAAAGCTTGGTAGTCGATGGGGTAATTGCTGGCACAGGTAGCGTGCTTGCATATATGCCTCAGATTTTGATTTTATTCTTCTTCATTTTAATGCTTGAAGAGTCAGGCTATTTACCCCGAGCAGCATTTCTTTTAGATAAATTAATGTCTAAAGCCGGGCTTAGCGGCCGTTCATTTATTCCTCTGCTATCCAGTTTTGCTTGTGCGATTCCCGGAATTATGGCAACCAGAAGTATCAGCTCTGAACGGGACCGATTAGCAACAATTATGATTGCACCATTGATGACCTGTTCAGCAAGATTGCCCGTATATGCTTTATTGATCGCGGCATTTATTCCGAACCAATTAATCTACGGCTGGTTAAGTCTGCAAGGATTAGTCCTTTTTGGTCTTTATATGTCGGGAATAGTCTCAGCGTTATTAGTTTCACTCTTTCTGAAGTTGGTTCGAAAAGATAAAACTGAAAGTATTTTTATTTTTGAGCTTCCCACATACCGAATTCCAGATATTAGAAATATTGCATTAGGCTTATATGATAGGGCAACTATTTTCTTAAAACGAGTTGGTGGCATTATCGTTGCACTGTCTATCTTGTTATGGGTGCTAGTCACGTTCCCTCAAGCACCAGATAATGCAACCATGCCAGCCATTAACTATAGTTTAGCTGGTCAGTTAGGACATTTAATTCACCCTATATTTGCGCCTATTGGTTTTACATGGGAAATATGTATTGCACTCATTCCTGCTATGGCAGCAAGGGAAGTTGTAATTGCAGCTCTTGGGGTGATTTATGCGATGTCAGGTGATGAAGATACTGTAACTCAAAGTCTGTTAAGTCAAATTTCAGGCCCGGATGGATGGGGGTTAGCCACAGGTTTATCATTATTGGTATGGTTTATTTTTGCTCCACATTGTCTTGCCACGTTAGCAACAATTAGACGAGAAACAGGTAGCTGGAAACAGCCTGTCGTTATGGCAACTTATTTGTTTGCATTAGCCTACATCTTTTCATTCATCACATATCAAGTTGCGAGTAAGTTTTAATTAGCAAATGAATAAAAGAGGGGGGGAGCTAGCTCCCCCCCCTTTATTAAATTACTCGATGTAAGCGTGGGCTTCTGAATACTTTTATCTAACTATAACAACTACTTAAATGTTTAAATCTCTAGGTTTTGAATAGTCGAGGTATCAGACGAATATAGATTGGTAAAAAGCATAGTTCAACGATAGTCTGAGTCAAGATTACAGCAGGAATTATGGGCATACTTCCCGGAATTGCAAAAGCTAATGGAAGAATAACAAATGAATTTCTATATGATGCTGAAAAGGACACAGCACTAGCAGAGCCAGATTCTAATCGAAAAATACGAGCAATTATCCAACCCACGAATGGAGCAATAATGGCAAAAGAAATATAAATTGGTAAAGCTTGAAGAGCTGCACTTTTTGCAAGCCCAATTTGAGGCATAACTGATGCTAGGACGATAAACAAAACTAGGGCTGTGGCAGGTACAGGAAATAAGTTTAGGCTTTCAGCCACTTTTTCTGCTTGTTCATTTCTATTCCCAATGAACTGAACTATAGCTGCCATTGCTAAGGGTGCAACAATGAACCATACAAACGCATGGACAAAAGGACCAATTTCAACAAGCTGAGCTACCTCTTCTCCGAGGAGTACACCAAGATAAATTGGTAGTAAGATCATTTGGATAAGCAATAATACAGGTGTCATCGCAAGTAATAATCTTGCATTACCTTTCCCAACATGGGTGAAAGTAATCACATAATCAATACACGGTGCTAGTAGAACAAAAAGTACAGCTAAACGAATAAGTGGGTTTTCAGGTAAAAATTGTATTAGACCTGCCGTAATTAAAGG
>NZ_JAMXXS010000054.1:0-12139 GCF_024129595.1 Acinetobacter lwoffii
GGTTGTGCGGTAGATTTTGTGTGTAGGCTTCTTCATTTGAAAATTATATCGCTGAAAAAGCCTTTACAGATAGGTTTGTGCAACAAAGCCGTTGAATATTCATACTTTCAATGGAGCAAAACTTGCAGAATCTTGTCTAATTTGTAATCCTTGCAGCCAAGGGTGTCTAGCTGAGCTAAGGCAGGTATTTGTTGTAGTCGGGCCGCTATAATATTGATAAAGAGCGCCTGTATGTTTAATTTCAAGATTTTTAATAAAGTCTCTACGGAAGTGTTGACGATAAAAAATGACCTTCAGCTTAATTCTGAAATTCAACTTATAACAAAATATAAGACCTCTACTTCTGAAGATTATAAAAAAGCAATTATTTTGATCTTTAAAGAACGTGGTTATTTAGCTTTAGAGATTGGTCAACTATTGGAAAATTAAAGTAAAAGATTTATTCTGATCAGATAGGCACCCTTATTTAAAGGTGCCTATTCATTTTAGAAATTCTTAAATTTCAATCTGACTACCTAGCTCTACCACCCGGTTAGAAGGGATTTTATAAAAATCACTGACAGGGCTGGTATTTTTTTGCATTGCGACAAATAACTTTTCACGCCATGTAGACATCTTGCTGGACAGACTTGGAATTAATCTTTCTCTAGAAACAAAGAAGCTGATATTCATTAAGTCATATTCAAGATCCAGTACTGAAAAAGCTTGTTTCAATGAATGAGGCACATTAGGCTCTTCTTTAAATCCATAATGGATCGTTATTCTGAAAAAACCATTCTCTAGTACTTCAGTAACGATTCGCTTAGCTTCATCAACATACGGGATTTCAGAAGTCTTGATTGTCACCAAAAAATTACGTTCATGCAGAACTTTATTATGCTTTAGATTATGTAAAAGCGCATGGGGTACGACTTGAGGCGTTCCAGTTAAAAATACGGCATTTCCACTCACTTTCTGACCTGTCTGTTCAAGGTGCTCAAGAAACACATTCAGTGGAAGCGTGTCCTTCTGCAGTTTGTCCTGAAGAATCTCTCTGCCTTTTTTCCAGGTCATCATGAGGGTAAAAACAATAACCGCAATAACGACTGGTACCCAGCCTCCAATCAGGACTTTTAATAGGTTTGAACTCAGCAAAACCAGATCAATAAAGGCGAATGGAATAATGAACAGTAAGACTTTCCATGTTTTCCATTTCCAGTAACTATAAGCCAGAAAAGCTACTAACAGTGTGTCACAGAACATGGTCACAGTGACGGCCAGACCATAAGCACCTGCCAACTTGCTGCTACTTTCAAATATTAAGATCAAGATGGTGATAGAGATAAACAGGAGCCAGTTCAGTAATGGAATATAAATTTGTCCAATTTCCGAAGCGGAGGTATGTAAAACTGTAAGCCTAGGTAGATATCCCAACTGTATTGCCTGTTTAGCCATTGAGAATACCCCACTGATTAAAGCCTGTGAGGCAATCACTGCAGCTGCAGTAGCCAGAATAATCATAGGATATAGAAGGGCTGAAGGCAGAAGCAGGTAAAAAGGATTGGTGATAGCCGAAGGATCTCTTAACAGTAATGCTCCTTGTCCAGCATAATTCAGCATCAGACATGGCAGTACAATTAAAAACCAGCCTAACTTGATCGGTAAAATACCAAAATGTCCCATATCCGCATATAAGGCTTCACCACCTGTTACTGTTAAAACCACAGCTCCCATCACAAAAAATGAAATAAGAGGATTGTTAATAACGAATAAAAAAGCCCAGTGTGGGCTGAATAATGCAAGAACAAATGGACTTTGAATAATACTCATAATGCCAATGGCACCAATAGATAGGAACCATAACAGGGTAATAGGACCAAAAAACTTCCCCATCATTGCAGTCCCATGTTTTTGAACGGCAAAGAGAGCTATAAGAATTCCAATACTGATTGGAATAATGAAGCGATCAAATGACGGGGCAGCAACAGAAAGTCCCTCAACTGCAGATAAAACAGAAATAGCAGGGGTGATGATACCGTCACCGAAGAATAAGGATGCTCCAATGAAACCTAAGATAATGATTGCCAATCTTTTTCCACGGGACAATCCTTTTTGCCTAAGGTTTAAGGCGAGTAATGCCATGATACCCCCTTCACCATTGTTATCAGCTCTCATGATCACCAAAACATATTTAAGCGAAACAATTAAGGTAATGGTCCAAAAGATTAAAGAGAGAATTCCCAGGATATTAAGTTCATTAATAGGTAGCCCGCGTGTCGCATGAAAGCTTTCTTTTAATGCATATAATGGACTCGTTCCTATATCGCCGAATACTACTCCTAGTGCAGCCAGTGTTAATGCTGGTACTGCCGGCTTACTCACATTATTTTGCATATATTTGATTTACAAAATTGGGGAGCCTCGAATTTTATCATCTGGCTTCTCATGAAATTGCCTTGTACATAAAAACCCATACTTTCTTAGAGTGTTATAGTTTTTCTAGCTAAGCCTGCACTATATAGGTGCTATTTCACTTATAAGTAATCCAAAAATATATAATTCTTTAATAGATAATTTTAAGTTTTTTCTAAAATTAACATAATACACCTTATACGAAATGCGGTATAATTCTCTTGAAAATTCAAAGCTGTAGTTTCTTTTTTGCCCAACCTCCCCAAGGTGGGCTTTTTTTTATGATTTTTCACGTTCCACGCTTATTATTTAATCAAAGTTTCACGACTTTATTCATATGAGTTAAACAATCGTGGTTAATCATAGGGTCTAAAAAAACGGCTCCAAAAGCCTCTTTTTTCGGATTCTGGTTGTTCAGGGGTAGCAATCTGTTTAGGTGAACCGTACTGGGTTTATTGGAGACAAGTTTTAAATCTAATTTATGTAACTATAGAGTATACTCTAAAGTTACATTATTTCTCTTACAGGTAAGACTGTAGACTTGCACTTGGAGCTTTCAACTTCACTAAATAGCCCGATAAGCCTAGGTCGAGAAAGTCTTTACAAAGCTCTTTCCGGTGAGGGTTAAACTTAGTTTCGATACTGTTATCAAAGTTGTAAAAGCACTTAGTTTACGGCAAGCAATTTAACATTGGATGTAATTATAAATATTATCTAAATAAGCTGCAATTTCATCCACTGTGGCTCTCGCAGTCCTTGAAACACCCACCAGTGTCGCTGAACCAGGTCTGGTCCACTCACCATATCCTACGGCACTGTTGCAAATAGGCTGACATGATAAGCTAAATATCTTATTTATTTCGAGATACAGCAGATGAATCCCTTCCATGGTCGGCACTTTCAAGGTGAAATCATTCTTTGGGCTGTTCGTTGGTATTGTAAATATGGCATCAGCTATCGTGAACTTCAAGAAATGCTCGCTGAACGAGGTGTGAATGTTGACCACACCACAATTTATCGTTGGGTTCAGCGTTATGCTCCAGAAATGGAAAAACGCTTACGCTGGTATTGGCGTAATCCTACAGATTTACATTCATGGCATATGGATGAGACTTATATCAAAGTGAAGGGGCGATGGACTTACCTGTATCGTGCAGTTGATCAACATGGTCATACGATTGACTTTTACCTTTCCGCTAGACGGAACAGTAAATCAGCTTATTGTTTTTTAGGAAAGATCTTCAGTACGGTGAAAAAATGGCAAATTCCACGGGTCATCAATACAGATAAAGCAGCGACCTATGGCCATGCTTTATCACGGTTAAAGCGAGAAGGAAAATGTCCAGTAGATATTGAGCACAGGCAGATTAAGTATAAAAATAATGTCATTGAATGTGATCATGGTAAGTTAAAGCGGATCATCAGGGCCACATTAGGATTCAAATCTATGAAGACGGCTTATGCCACAATTAAAGGTATTGAAGTCATGCGTGCACTACGTAAAGGACAAGCATCGTCATTTTATTATGGTCAGCCTCAGGGTGAAGTGTGTCTAATCAACAGGGTTTTCGGTCTCTAAGTACTTTTTAAAGGGAACATCATCGACTCAAATCTCTATTTGCAACAGTGCCGTTTGGTGGAAACCAAGATGCATTGCATCAAATTATTAGGCGATAAATTAATGGCAAGAAGCTTTCCTAGTCAGGTGAATGAAATTCATGCACGTGTAGCAGTCCTCAACAGATTTACGGAATTAGGTCGACCACTTACCCAAGTTACGCCTTAAATTTGGCTCAATTAGGGGCGCTTTGCATTTCAAATCTTTGTGCAACAAAGCCGCTGTACATTGACTCTTGATATTCTTTCCTGGTAAGCGCAATATCTTACAAAGTCTTGCAAGGATTTCCTTGGCCGGAACCGCAAAGCGACGCGATTGGAGAGGGCGAAATGAAAGCGCACCTACAGGTGATTTTCACGCTCGATCCCGATCAACGGCTGACGCGGGGCAGCGCGTTTTTCTCAAAAAACAAAAAGAGATGAGGCACCGTGATCGGCGGTGCTTCGTCAGATCAATCTTTACAGGAGCATCATCATGGACAGAAAACAATGCCAGGTCTGCGGCCAACCCGCCACCGTGCGGGTGGAAGCCAATCTCAACGGTCGTCACAGCACCATGCTGTTGTGTGACGACCATTACCGTCAACTGGTGCGCCAGCAAAAGCGCACCGTCTCGCCGCTGGAAGCCTTGTTCGGCTCGCGCAGCGGCCTGTTCGAGGACTTCCTCGGCAGTGACTTCTTCCGCATCGGCGACGACGCGACGCCGATGGCCGCCGATACCGATGACGTGGTCGATGCCTCGTTCGGCGAGCCCGCAGGTTCGGGTGCGCCGCGCCGTCGCGGCAGTGGTTTGGCCAGCCGCATCAGCGAACAGTCGGAAGCCCTGCTGCAGGAGGCCGCCAAACACGCTGCAGAGTTCGGGCGCGCCGAAGTCGATACCGAACACCTGCTGCTGGCGCTATCCGACAGCGACGTGGTCAAGACCATCCTGGGGCAGTTCAAGATCAAGGTCGATGACCTCAAGCAACAGATCGAATCCGAAGCCAAGCGCGGCGAAAAGCCGTTCGAGGGCGAAATCGGCGTGTCGCCCCGCGTCAAGGATGCGCTCAGCCGTGCTTTCGTGGCCTCCAACGAACTCGGCCACTCTTATGTCGGGCCGGAGCATTTCCTGATCGGACTCGCTGAGGAAGGCGAAGGTTTGGCGGCCAACCTGCTGCGCCGTTACGGCCTCACGCCGCAAGCGCTGCGCCAACAGGTCAGCAAGGTGGTCGGCAAGGGCGCCGAGGATGGCCGCGCCGAGACGCCGACCAACACGCCGGAACTCGACAAGTACTCACGTGACCTGACCAAGATGGCGCGTGACGGCAAGCTCGACCCGGTGATCGGCCGTGCGCAGGAGATCGAGACCACCATCGAGGTGCTGGCCCGGCGCAAGAAGAACAACCCGGTGCTGATCGGCGAGCCGGGCGTGGGCAAGACCGCCATCATCGAGGGGCTGGCGCAGCGCATGGTGGCCGGTGAAGTGCCCGAGACCTTGCGCGACAAGCGCCTGGTGGAACTCAACATCAACGCCATGGTGGCCGGCGCCAAGTATCGCGGCGAGTTCGAGGAGCGCGTGCAAAAGGTGCTGAAGGAGATCTCCGAGCACCAGGGCGAGCTGATTCTGTTCATCGACGAGGTGCACACCATCGTCGGTGCCGGCCAGGGCGGTGGCGAAGGCGGGCTGGACGTGGCCAACGTCTTCAAGCCGATGATGGCGCGCGGCGAGCTGAACCTGATCGGCGCCACCACGCTCAACGAGTACCAGAAATACATCGAGAAGGATGCCGCGCTGGAGCGGCGCTTCCAGCCGGTGACGGTGCCCGAGCCGACAGTGGCACAGGCCATCATGATTCTGCGCGGCCTGCGCGACACCTTCGAGGCGCACCACAAGGTCAGCATCTCTGAGGACGCGATCATCGCGGCGGCTGAGTTGTCCGACCGCTACATCACCGCCCGCTTTTTGCCCGACAAGGCCATCGACCTGCTTGACCAGGCGGCCGCACGCGTGAAGCTGTCAGCCACGGCCCGCCCGGTGGCGGTGCAAGAGCTGGAGTCCGAACTGCACCAGCTGCGGCGTGAGCAGGACTATGTGGCCTCGCGCAAGCAGTACGACAAGGCCTCCGAGCTGGGCAAGCGCATCGAGGCCAAGGAGACTGAACTCAAGAAGCTCGTCGAGGAATGGGAACGCGAGCGCGCCTCGGGCAGCGCCGAAGTCAAGGCCGAGCATGTCGCACAGATCGTCTCGCGCCTGACCGGCATTCCGGTCAACGAGCTGACGGTGGAAGAACGCGAGAAGCTGCTGCATCTGGAGCAGCGGCTGCACGAGCGCCTGGTGGGTCAGGATGAAGCAGTGCGCGCGGTGGCCGATGCCGTGCGGCTGTCGCGGGCGGGCCTGCGCGAGGGCAGCAAGCCGGTGGCGACGTTCCTGTTCCTCGGGCCGACCGGCGTGGGCAAGACCGAGCTCGCCAAGGCGCTGGCCGAGTCCATCTATGGCGATGAAGGTGCGCTGCTGCGCATCGACATGTCCGAGTACGGGGAACGCCATACCGTGGCACGCCTGGTGGGCGCGCCTCCGGGTTATGTGGGCTATGACGAGGGTGGCCAGCTCACCGAGAAGGTGCGTCGCAAGCCTTACAGCGTGTTGCTGCTGGACGAGATCGAGAAGGCGCACCCCGACGTCTACAACATCCTGCTGCAGGTGTTCGACGACGGGCGCCTCACCGACGGCAAAGGCCGGGTGGTGGATTTCACCAATACCATCATCATCGCCACCTCGAACTTGGGCTCGGACATCATCCAGCGTCGGCTGAAGGCCCGTAGCGCCGCCGGCGAGGAGTATGAGAAGACCAAGTCCGAGGTGATGGACGTGCTGCGCGGACACTTCCGCCCCGAGTTCATCAACCGCATCGACGAGATCATCGTCTTCCATGCGCTGGGCAAGGAGGAGATCCGCCATATCGTCGGCCTGCAGCTCGATCGTGTGGCCCGCAACGCCGCCAGCCAGGGCGTGACGCTGACCTTCGATCAGACCTTGATCGATCACTTCGCGGAGGAAGGCTACAAGCCCGAGTTCGGCGCGCGTGAGCTCAAGCGGCTGATCCGCAGCGAGCTGGAGACGGCACTGGCGCGCGAGATGCTGGGTGGCGGTATCGGCAAGGGCGATCACGCCAGCGCCCGCTGGGATGACAAGCCCGAACGGGTGGTCTTCGAGCGCCAGGAGCCACCCGCGAAGCCGGCCGAGCCTGAGAAGCCCGATGCCGCGAACGTGGCTGAGGCGCCGCCGAGCGACGCGAGCAAGCCTGCGCGCAAGAAGAAGTCAGCGGGCGGCGAATCTTGAGCGATGGGGGCTGTCGTGTCCGACCCCAACGGGCTGACATGGGCAGCCACCCTCGTGCCGCTGGCGGTCACTATCCCCACAGCGGGGCACGCGGTCATCTTCAAGCGTGACCCTCGATCGGCCACGCTGTGGGTGCTGCTGATCGCGCTGTTGCCGCTGGGCGGTTCGCTGCTGTATGGGCTGTTCGGCATCAACCGTTACCAGCGGCAACCGCATCGAGCCGCTCGTCGATGGCGAGCAGGCCTACCCGGCCATGCTCGCTGCCATCGAATAGGCGCGGAACAGCGTCGCGCTGGCTTCGTACATCTTCGACGGCCAAGGCATCGGGGCGCAGTTCGTCGATGCGCTGAGCCGGGCTCATCGACAGCGGCAAGATCGACAACGCCAAAGCGGAACTCGCCCGAGCACTGAACACCCTGGTGGTGACCTCGGTCGCCTTTCCTCAGCTCCATCGGTATAGACGGAGTCAACTCTCTCATCTTGTGGAATCTGATCGAGTAAATCACCAAGTACCTGTGAATCACTCACATTGTTGGTTGTGAGCTGAACAGCGCGTATTTGTAAGGTTTTAGCATCTATACCAATATGTAATTTACGCCATTGGCGACGATATTCAGGCTGATGTTTTTTATGCTTCCATTCACCCTCACCTAAGATTTTCAGACCTGTAGAGTCAACGATTAGATACAGTCCATCACAACTTTTTTGATAGCTAATCACAATATCAATATGCTGTTGTCGTCTACAAATTGTAGTGTAGTCTGGCGCTATCCAATTTAACCCACAAAGATGGATGAGACTTTGAACAAAGCCAGTGACCATGCGTAAAGACAATCGAAAGAGAGATTTAATCATTAGGCAGCATTGGATAGCTGCGTCGGAGTAAGTTTGATTTCGTCCTTGTTTGCCTTTTGATGGGGCATACCATTGCGTAGCAGGATCAAACCAAATGGCAATATTTCCACGATTAATGAGAGCTTGGTTATATGAAGACCAATTGGTTGTGCGATAAATTTTAGGTGTCGACTTATTCATTTGAAAATTATATTGTGGAATAAGCCTTTAGAGATAGGTTTGTGCAACAAAGCCGAAGCGGCATCGATTGAAGACGCCCAAGTATGGGCGGAGCGATTTCGTCAGGACGTTGCGACGACAGCGGTGGTGTGTGGAGAGGTGTCGATCAGCTATAGCGCCAGCATGGGGGTGGCCCCCCTTGACGTCTGCTTAAACTCTTCCGAGCAGGTGATGCAGCAGGCGGACAGCGCGCTCTACCAGGCAAAAAGACAAGGGCGCAACCAAGTTGTGGGCGCACAAGTATTTCAGAATTGAGAGGAATGGCGATGAAGGAAAAGCAACCGGACCCGATCAAAACATTTCGTGCCCAATGGGCAGTGATGACGTTCTACGAGCGCTTCGAACAGGTGATCGCGCTCGCGCTGTCCGCAATCATTGCCGTGATCATCGTGGTCTCGCTGCTGCAGCTGATCTCGATCGTCTTCAGCCTGCTGGTCATCGATGCGTTCAATCCGCTCGATCACAAGGTCTTCCAGACCGTGTTCGGCATGATCATGACGCTGCTCATCGCCATGGAGTTCAAGCATTCCATCGTGCGGGTGGCCTTGCGCCGCGATAGCATCATCCAGGTCAAGACGGTGATCCTGATCGGGCTGATCGCCTTGGCGCGCAAGTTCGTGATCCTCGACCCGGAGACCAGCCCCGCCAAGATCGCGGCGCTCGCAGGCGCGATCTTGGCCCTCGGGGCGACTTACTGGCTGCTGCGCGAGCGCGATGACCGGGCCGCCGGGGAAAGCCCAAATGAGCCATCGTGATCGGCGCCACGCGCAGGCTGCCGGCGCGCGGCATCGCTGGCTCAATCGCCTGCAAACCGCGCTGTTGGTGCTGACCCTGCGGCTGTATGGCGCACGCCCTCTGCACCCGAATGAAGCGCCCGATCTTTGGGCTGTGTTGCGCGAACTGGCGGCGCGGGCCGGGTTGCCTGCCGTGCCGGTACCGCACTACGTGCCCAGCGGGGTCGTCAACGCCTTCGCCACCGGTACGAAGCATCACGCGGCCATCGCGCTGACCGACGGTCTGCTGCGTAGCCTCACGCCCCGCGAGTTGACCGGCGTGCTCGGCCACGAAATCGCGCATATTGCGAACGAGGATTTGCGTGTCATGGGCCTGGCCGATTCCATCAGCCGGCTCACCCATCTTCTGGCCTTGTTGGGGCAAATCATGCTCCTCTTCAGCCTGCCGGCCTTGCTGTGGGGCACAGTCGCTATCCAGTGGCCGGCGCTGCTGTTGCTGGCCGTTTCGCCGCAGCTCGCGCTGCTGGGTTTGTCGCGGGTGCACGAATTCGACGCCGACCGGCTCACCGCCGAATTGACCGGCGACCCACAGGGATTGGCTTTGGCGCTCGCCAAGATCGAGCGGGAGAGTCGCGCCTGGCTGCTGCCCGGATGGGGCAACCCGGAACCCTCCTGGTTGCGCACGCATCCGGCGACGACAGAGCGCATCCAACGCTTGCGGGAATTGGCTGATTCGATGGCACCGCAACCGCTTCATTCCAGCCCATTTCTGCCGGACATCCCCTTGGCGCCACGCCCACCGCGTTGGCGCGCCAGCGGTGTCTGGCGCTGATTTCAACAAGGAGAATGGCATGACCTACCCCGACCTCAACAGCCGCCCGGCGCCGGACCGATTCATCCGGCGCTGGCTCGTCATCACTGGCTGCATCGCCGCACTCATGCTGCTGTGGCAGTTCTTGCCTGCCATCGAAGCCTGGTTCAGTCCGCGCGAAGCGGCCGAGCGCACGGTGACACCGCGTGGTGATCTGGCGGCAGACGAGCAGACCACCATCCAACTGTTCGAGAAATCGCGCGGGTCGGTGGTTTACATCACCACGGCGCAACTGGTGCGTGACGTCTGGTCGCGCAATGTCTTTTCCGTGCCGCGCGGCACCGGCTCCGGCTTCATCTGGGACGATGCCGGCCACGTGGTGACCAACTTCCACGTCATCCAGGGGGCATCGTCTGCCACGGTCAAACTGGCCGACGGTCGCGATTATCAGGCTGCGCTGGTGGGCGCCAGCCCCGAGCACGACATCGCCGTGCTCAAGATCGGCGTCGGCTTCAAGCGCCCGCCCGCTGTGCCGGTGGGCACCAGTGCCGACCTCAAGGTCGGGCAGAAAGTGTTCGCTATCGGCAATCCCTTCGGATTGGACTGGACGCTCACCACCGGCATCGTCTCGGCGCTCGACCGCACCCTCGACGGCGAAGGGGGCGGGCCTGCCATCGATCACCTGATCCAGACCGACGCCGCTATCAACCCCGGCAACTCCGGCGGCCCGCTGCTCGATTCGGCCGGGCGGCTGATCGGCATCAACACCGCCATCTACAGCCCTTCGGGCGCGTCCGCTGGCATCGGTTTCGCTGTGCCGGTGGATACCGTCATGCGCGTGGTGCCGCAACTCATAAAGACCGGCAAGTACATCCGTCCGGCGCTGGGCATCGAGGTGGATGAGCAGCTCAACGCGCGTCTGCAGGCGCTGACCGGTAGTAAGGGCGTATTCGTATTGCGCGTGACGCCGGGCTCGGTGGCGCACAGGGCCGGGCTCGTCGGCATCGAGGTCACCGCAGGCGGCATCGTGCCCGGCGATCGCGTTATCAGCATCGACGGTATCGCCGTCGACGACGTCACCACATTACAGGCCCGGCTAGACGACAAGAACGTTGGAGATGTTGTGGTCTTGTTAGTGGAGCGGGCCGGCAAGACTCGCGAGATGCTTGTGGAACTACAACCGGGAGTTTGATGGAAAGTGGGTCATGGATCTGCATAGCGAAGCAGTCAAGCGACTTCAGCCTTGCGCCGAACTACGAGCCCTAGCTAGTGCAGTGGGGGGAAGGCTGTTTAGGTTAAATGGATATAAGGGAGTCATTTTTGATTGTGTTTTTAAAAGAAGGTGTTGATTTTTTTGGGTAAGCATTTAGGGCGTCCAAGGGTTGGAGCAGTTGGCACGGATGAGAGAGCTCAATGCTCGCTAGGGATTGGATCTATGTGTTTTTTCTGACTGACTGCTTACGTGTTGGAACGGGCAACATCGGAAAAGGATGAATTTTTATTTTCACCATTTACCGTATTTTTCGAGCCTGGGCGAAAATTAGGATGATACTTTAGCGCCCTTAATCATTCTCCCATGAAAGGCAAAACGATCCAGTCTCGGGTGTAAGTGCTCACAACATACTGATATAAAATGGATTTTTTATGAATAGGAGAGCGCGCGACGTTTCTCTCTGTTTTTAGGGTTAGGATGAAACTTTATTTGCATCCCACAACTGAACTAAAATTTCACTCTTTTCTACTTCGCAAATGTATAGAAAACATGAAATACCAAGTAATTTCATACATATATGATTGTATAAAAAATATTCTTTAATTAGGATTTGTTCTTCTGTAAGCTTATGAATAAATTTTTAAAGCGATTTTTCCATTCATCTGGTGTTGCGTATAAATGTTTTATTGCAATCATTTTATTAATGAAACTATCACAGTAGAGTGCCCATTTTTTTATTCCCTTGGCATTTTCTAGTTCAATACAGATTTTTTTAATTTGTGCGCTTGTTAACTTCTGCTGTGTAAAGATAAGAAAAGCACAAAATGCCTCATGATTTTTATTTTTATGTATATCGATGAGATAGGAAAAAACATTTTGATTTTTTAAGGGCTTTGTTGCACAAAGATTTGAAATGCAAAGCGCCCCTAATTGAGCCAAATTTAAGGCGTAACTTGGGTAAGTGGTCGACCTAATTCCGT
>NZ_JAMXXS010000055.1:0-11521 GCF_024129595.1 Acinetobacter lwoffii
CGGAATTAGGTCGACCACTTACCCAAGTTACGCCTTAAATTTGGCTCAATTAGGGGCGCTTTGTATTTCAAATCTTTGTGCAACAAAGCCTTGAAAAGCTAAAATAAAAGTTGCAAATAAATAAAAACCAGTTCCACCAATAATGAACGTATAAATTGCATTGAATAGGCAATAAGCCAACAACACTGATAGTACGAAAGAATAGAGTTTGGTATAGAGAATATGTGAAAAGGGGAAAATCTGTTTCATAATTTGCTCTATTGAAAACTCACATCATATTAAAAGAAGATTTGAAGCTTAACATGCTATTCACTTTTTGCCACTGTGGCATGTTTTTTTAGTGTTGGAGATGGCTTGAATAAATGTCGCGTACGAGTAAAGCTTAGACCACAGATTATTAAACACAGCGTCCCTCCAATAAGTACTGCTGGCACCACAGAAAAATAGCGCGTCATCAGGCTCATGTGTAGGGCACCGAGCTGATTGCCTGAAGTGACTAATATGCCATTTAAAGCCGCTACACGCCCTAATAGTGCTTTTGGGGGGAGTTGCTGTAATAAAGTTTGTCGAATGACCATGCTGATGCTATCAAAGGCACCGATTAAAACAAGGAAGAAGACTGAGAGCCAAACATGGGAGGATAGTGCAAAGGCTAAAGTACACAAAGCAATTGCAAAACTACTATAGAGCATATTTCTCCATGCATTTTGCATCGGAGAATAACAGGTCAACATCAACATCATGATACAGGCGCCAATAGCTGGTGCAGCTCTGAGTATACCTAAGCCTTCAACACCAAGATGCAGGATATCGTGTGCAAAAATAGGCAGTAAGATAATGACACTACAAAAAAGCATGGCGCTGAGATCCAGCAACATACTCCAAAACATTAGTGGATGTTTAAAAATAAACAAATAGGCTTCTTTCAAACTTTTGCTTAAATGCTGTTTATGGGGGCTAGGGAATTGACGAGGACTTAATCCGAATAAGCAGATGCTACCCACGCAACACAAGAAAAAAACAATAAAGAGGGTTTTTTCAAGCCCAAGTTGGCCGAGTAAAAGTCCTGCGCATAAAGGCGCTAAAATGCCGCCTATTTGCCAAATGAGCGCGGTCCATGTGGCTGCATTGCTATAGGCTGACTCGGGGGTTAGAAAAGGGCGTAATGAATTAAATGATGGGCTGTAGATGCCTCTAAGTATGCCTAAGCAAAAGATGAGGCTATAAATGCCGCATAAAAGTGTATTTTGTTGAATGTGCTGTTGTTGGTACTGAGAAAAAAGAACAATAAATAATAATGGAATTAAAGTGCTACAGCTAAAACTCCACTGCACAATTTTTTGTCGGTTATAGCGATCAGCCCAGTCGCCACTGATCAGGGAGAGGCAAATAAAGGGGAGTAACTCAATTAAGGCAATCATGCCAAGGCTGAGTGGATTTTGAGTGAGTTGATAGATACTATAAGCAATGACGACTTCTTGAATCATGATGGTTAGAATTAAGCACAACTGATTGACACTCAGAAGTGAAAAATCACGTGAATGAAAAGCCAAAAAAGCATCGGAATGGAAAAGCGACATAAACAGAATAGTTTCAAATATGAATTAAAAAAGGATGGCGCAAAGTCCATCCTTTTTAGGGTTTAAAGCAGATTACTGTGCTTTTGCTACCGCAATAGTTTCGTCATTTGCAGCTTTAGCCATAGGTGTATATTTTAAACCAAGGGTTGTGCTGGTGTATTGGCGAACTTGGTCAAGAAGCACAGGATTAGTGCTGAGTTCTTGTTGGTACGATTTTACAATTTCATGTAATTTCGGATTCCATTTACCTGCTACTTGCTGAGGGAATGCTTTTTCAAGCAAGCTCAACATAATATAAGGGGAAGTTGAAGCACCAGGAGACGCACCTAATAGGGCAGTCACAGCACCATCTTGTGATGCAAAAATCTCGGTACCAAATTGCAAGCTTGCAGGTTTGCCTGGTTCTTTCTTAATGATTTGAACACGTTGACCACCTTGATTCATGCGCCAGTCCTCTGGTTTTGCATCAGGATAGTATTTTTTCAACTCATTAAAACGGTCTTCATCGGTCATCATGACTTGGCTAACTAAGTATTTCACCAAATCAAGATTTTCCATACCCACAGCGGTCATTGGTAAAACGTTGTTCTTAGTGGTTGATTTCAATAAATCAAGCTGAGAACCTTGTTTTAAGAACTTGTTTGAATAAGTTGCAAATGGACCAAACAACACATATTTTTTACCGTCGATATAACGTGTATCAATATGTGGAACAGACATTGGCGGTGCGCCTAATTCAGCACGACCATAAACTTTTGCAGTATGGCCTTCAGTGACTTTTGGGTTGTCGGTCATTAAGAACACGCCACCTACAGGGAAGCCAGCATATTGCTTCGCTTCTGGTAAGCCTGTCATTTGTAAAAGTTTAACCGCTGCACCGCCTGCACCAATAAAGACAAAGCGCGTTTTCACATGATCTGTTTTTCCTGTAGTGAGGTTTTTAAATGCAACAGTCCACGTTTTATCATCGTTTTGGCTAATGCCAGTCACTTCAGTCGATGTTTGTAACTGGAAATTAGATTGTTTTTTAAGGTGATCGACCAATTGAGTGGTGATCGAACCATAGTTCACATCCGAACCTACATCCATGCGTGTTGCAGCTACTTTTTGTGCAGCATCACGGCCATTCATCACCAATGGTGCCCATTGTTTAATTTCAGCAGGATTCTCAGAGAATTTCATGCCATAAAACATTGGGTTTTTAACCATTGCAGCGTAACGTTTTTCTAGGAAATTCACGTTATCGCCCCAAACGAAGGCAATGTGCGGTACAGGGTTGATAAAGCTATTTGGTTGACCCAAAACGCCTTCTTTGACTTGATAAGACCAGAACTGTTTTGCAACTTCAAATTGTTCCGCAACGTTCACAGCTTTAGAAATGTCCATTTTTCCATCTTTTTCAGAGGTATAGTTCATTTCCATAAAGCCAGAGTGGCCTGTGCCAGCATTGTTGAAGCCGTTTGAGCTTTCTTGGGCAACGTTGTCTAGGCGTTCATACATACGAATTTGCCAGTTTGGCTCAAGTTCACTAAGATATGTGCCTAGGGTTGCACTCATGATGCCACCACCAACTAAGACTGCGTCAACGACAGGCTCATTGCTGGTGTTTTGAATTTTCTTAGACGCGATAGGTCTAAATAAAAAGATTAGTGCTGCAATAATAAGCAGAACGATGAATACCAATAGGTATTTTAAAAATTTGTTCATGCGATTATGACCATGGAGGGCAGGTTTGGATCGCTTTATAGCGAAGACAAGAATAACAATTATGGTGATAGGAACACTTGTAAAGAATTAGCTTAGAGAATTGAAGTAATACTCAAAATTACAAGTATACAAAGATTAACGTTCGAAGCTATCACACATTTTTGATTGATGGATATTTTAGACTAAATATGTATTGACTTAGTAATTTTTATTGTAAATGAACATAATTAAAATATAAATACCAATGATGTTTGTTCTTGTTTATTGGTTTTTATTTTAATTCAATATCTGGTTTAAAAAAAATCAGATGTTGAATATTTATACAAATACTCAGTAATTTATTAAAAAGAAGCTTATAACTTGTTTCAAGGTTACTTTCCAACGGCTTTATTGCACAAATATTTGAAAGGCAAAGCGCCCCTAATTGAGCCAAATTTAAGGCGTAACTTGGGTAAGTGGTCGACCTAATTCTGTAAATCTGTTAAGGACTGCTACACGTGCATGAACCTCATTGTGAACCGTACCGGGTTTGTTGGAGACCAACTTTCCTGAGATGAGAAGCATTGCTTCGCACGACGTAGCGAAGCGTAGTGTTCCGATGAAAAAAGTAAAATATACCCCTGAAATCAGAGATAGAGCGGTTCAATTATTGATTGACTACCAAGACGGTATCTCAGGTGAGTGACTTTACGTATATTCAAACAAATTCAGGCTGGGTCTATACCGCCTTTATTATTGATGTGTTCTCACGAGCAATTGTTGGATGGAAAGTATCAACACGTATGAATACAGATATGGTGCTCGATGCACTGGAGCAAGCATTGCACGATTGAGGTATGCCAAGGAATGTGATTCATCATTCCCATAGAGGTGTTCAATACCTTTCCATTCGCTATACCAATCGTTTAGAAGCAGCAAATTTACGAGCATCAATCGGTACAACGGGGGACTCATACGATAATGCTTTGGCTGAAACAGTGAATGGCTTATACAAAACAGAGATGATTGAATATTTAAAAGCAGATTGGCAAAGTTTAGCAGATGTACAACTTGCGACATTAAATTGGGTAGATTGGTTTAATAAAAAGCATGTACACAGTGCACTGGGTTATGTATCGC
Organism: Acinetobacter lwoffii; assembly: GCF_024129595.1. Taxonomy (GTDB): domain Bacteria; phylum Pseudomonadota; class Gammaproteobacteria; order Pseudomonadales; family Moraxellaceae; genus Acinetobacter; species Acinetobacter lwoffii_O. Next base: position 4,407 of record NZ_JAMXXS010000055.1, read on the forward strand.
CTTTTGAGTTTGAAGCAATGTACTATGATAAGATTAACCCGTTAAGTCAGGTGGCCTAACTTAAATAAAAAAATCTCCGATAAATCCGGTAAGGTTCAAAATGCGATTTATGGCTTTTTTATGTAAAAAAAAGTAATATTTGTTTTATTGTTAAATTATAACAATTAGTATAAATACACCTATGATTTACAGATGAAAAAGGTAGTTAAATGAAATATTTTTTAAGTTTAACTTTGTTAGTTTTAGCAATGACTGGGTGTACTTCGAGTCCAAAGACTGAAACTTTACAAGATAAGGCTACAAGCAATACTTCAGCTGATACGCAGGTCCTTAAATTTTCTGGTCCGAATGGTTTATTAATTTTTCTGAAATCATCGGATAACTTTGAAACTGCTTTAATGACTGATAACTCAGGCATGGTATATCGTTTAAAGCAAACAGTTGCTGGTAGTGGTATTCGTTTAGCTAATAATAATGGAGTTTCAATTCACTTTAAACGTGGTGAAGGGGTTGTTGAATTTGTAAAAGACCAGCCAATCAGCATTACTGAAGTAAAATAATAAGGTTTAAACTTTAAGAGAACCCCACACCATAATCTGCATACCGAAAGTTGGACACTATTCCTTGAAATGTGGTCAAACATGATCAAGGACTAATTCGCACTCTGTTAATGGGTGAATTCAAACATGAGGTGCGACAGTTTCAAAAGCCTTATGATAATCTGTGTGATTCATAGACATCACTTCAATATAATGGGTGTCTATGAACAGAGAAATTCAACAAAGACTCGTATGGGTTAAATTATTTGAAGAGACCAATAATGCTGGCCTGGTTTGTCGGAGATGTGGCATTTCTAGACCAACTTTACGCAAGTGGTGGAAACGATATTCTGAACAAGGTATTGATGGATTAAGTAGTCATAGTAAATGTCCCTTAAAATCGCCAAATACTAAAATCAATGCTGAGCTAGAAGCTTTAATATTGGAAATGCGCTCAGCTAGAAATCTTGGTGCTCGACGTTTGCAAACCGAATTAATGAGCTGCACGGAGTCTCGTTGTCCTTGGCGACTATCCATAAAGTACTATCCACCCATTAAGTCAAACCGATTAAAAAATTCCGTCGTAAAGTAGATTACATTTGTTATGAACGTCCATTACCAGGCGATAGAATTCAAATGGATACCTGTAAACTGGGTCCTGGACTATATCAGTACACATCTATCGATGACTGCACACGATATCGCGTTTTAAGGATATATAAACGCCGAACAGCTGCGAATACACTCGACTTTTTAACTGTGTAATTGAAGAAATACCTTTTCTCATACAGCGAATACAGACCGATCGTGGACGAGCATTCTTTGCTGAAAAAGTACAGAAAAAATGATGCAGTATGGAATCAAATTTAGGCCAAATAAACCGGGTTCACCTCATCTGAATGGCAAGGTAGAGCGCTCACAAAAGACTGATAAATCTGAGTTCTACGCTACTGTAGATATCGATTCAGAGGAAATTCAGAGCAAACTGGCAGAATGGCAGCATTACTATAACTGGATGAGACCACATTCGGCTTTGAAAGGTAAAACACCGATGGAAAGGTACTTTGAATTATGTGAAGAAACTCCTTTCTTAGATGAAGTCCAGAAGCAATACGACCCCTCAAATGAACGGATTCAACATGCCAATTACAAGATGTATTTAGAGATTGCTAAATTGAAACGATCTCTATGAATTACGTATCTATATCATTTTTATTAATATAAAAACATATATGTAAAAATCACGCCCCGTTTAACTGGCAATAGTTTTTGAACCCTGGTATAAAAGCTTAAAAAAATCTAGCAAGTCTTTATTTAATGTTAATACTCATCCAGTATTGAGGTTTTTTATCTTTTCTTGCCTGTGATCTAGGTTGTAATACTCTAATTTCATACTCACCTGAAGCAGGTAAAATATAAATACCCTTATCATCAAGCTCTGGAGAATATTCTCCAAGATTGATGGAGTCTTTTAATTGATTACCCCATAAGTAAGCTTCAACATTTCCTCCAGTCAACTTCACTTTTAACTTTTGCCCTTTTTTAGCATAAAATTTTTAGGAATCATACTTGTATCCATCTATCCTTCCGTAATAATTTGCAGGGTGAGCTTTTTTAGCAAACTTAACTACAATAGTCTTTCGTATATCATTGTTATCATTTGCAAGTACGACAGGGCTAACTATAGTTAAAGTTAGGGCTAACTATAGTTAAAGTTAGGGCTATCAAAGCGCCAGCTAGTAATTTCGTATTCGCTATTTCCATAATAAGGTTACCCTAATTCTTGTATCGCTCCTGACATAATAACATAACTAATAAGTAACCATGAATGATGGAGCAGAAATGTGAATAGTCATAACATGGGGTTGCACTTCAAATGCCAATTTAAGACTTGCAAAATCAATGGTTAATTAATTGGTTACTAGGGAATAACCAATCTAAATATAAATTTTATTTAACAATTACTTATAAAAATATGTGATGCGTATGATACGCATCATATGAATATCGCTTAAATTTGCTATAATTGAATTGAGCAGTGCCATTTGTGGTTAGGTTAAAAATTCATGAGTCTTACTGAAATTAAGGTACGTCAAGCTAAACCAAAGGAAAAAATCTATTTTCTGGCAGATGATGATGGCTTAAGTTTGAAGGTAGAACCAAACGGGCGTAAATCTTGGAGTTACCGCTATTCACTTGCAGGGACAAATAAACGTCCTCGCATGAAGTTGGGTGAATATCCTGTAATGTCCTTGAAAGAGGCCAGATCAGTCCGGGATGAATATAAATTTAATAATTATGAAAATAAACCACTGCATAAAAAATACATCAAAACTTTTCAGGATATTTGTGAAGAGTGGTTAGAATTTAAAATTAAAAATTCCTTTGAAGATGAACCACGATGCGGTGTAATTCAGCTCGCAAAAAAATGTTTAGATCAGGATGTTTATCCAAATATTGGACTAATGCCATTTATGGAAATTAAAAGATATGATCTAGTTAAGATTATTAAAAATATAGAATCTAGAAATGTAAAAGAACCTGTAAAGAAAGCCTATAGTTATTTAAATCAGATTTATGATTATGCGGTAGCGATGGGGTATTGTGAATATAATATTGCACATGGACTTCATAAAATATTAGTCAACAATAAGATTAAGAAAAACTATCCTCATTTAAATTCAGATGAACTATCTAATTTCTTAGCTAAATTAAATCAGATTAATACAGATCCTATTATTAAAAAAGCCCTGTTATTTAAATTATATACAGGCGTCCGTGGTGGAGAATTATTGCTTTGTGAACCACATCACTTCGATCTAGATAAAAAAATATGGAAAATACCAGCCTTACATATTAAACAATATAGAAGAAAGGTTATTTTAGGTCATGATATCCCTGATTTTTTTGTTCCACTATCTGATCAAGCACTTGAAGTTGTGAAATCAGCACTCGTTTGGTCTCATGGCGAAAAATATGTGTTTTCTAGCCCCCGAAACAATAATAAACCTATTCATTTTAATACCCTGAACTTGATTATCAGAAAAATGGGATATACTAAAAATGAATTAACTTCTCATGGGTTACGATCGACATTTAGTACCATATTAAATGAATCCGGTTTATTTCAATCAAATTGGATTGAAGCACAGCTATCTCATACTGATAAAAATAAAACCCGTGCAAGTTATAATCATGCAGAATATTTTAATCAGCGTATGGAAATGATGCAATGGTGGGGCGATTTTATTGATAGTTGTACTGTAAATTAATGGTTATGAAATCTAAGTTTTAATTAGAATAGGCTTTGTTGCACAAACCTATTCACCGCCATAAATCATTATCTAAAATTGCATCTCGTGGTAAAAGCTCAATGGGCCGGTTCTATGGCTATAAATTACATGTTGTGATGAATCAACTTAGAGAAATAGTCTGTTCACAATAATGATTTCTCTTAACTCGTAAAGTTTATGACGGTGTTGAACGTGTTCAATTGAATCTTAAGCAAGGTAAATGGATAGAAGAGAACTTCATTAAGTCGTATCAAAATATTCTTGAAAAATAGGCATTTCATTTCGCATTAGAGCGAGAATCTAATGAGAAAGTTGCCTGATTGAATGTATTGAATAGATTCATTGCATAATTGTTGACTAAAATTTTCTATATCAGCCTGTTTAAGATTAATCGGGCTGATTCTGTTAGGTCGAATATAATAGCGACCTGCTTTAATCATTTTTATTTGAACTTTATTTTATGTCACAGCTTGCTTCCCATTTTAAGCACAATCAGTTTTGTATTTTGTTGGAATATTTAAGTTCTGCTAAGGGCATTGCCGTACCAATGTCTTTAGCAGAATTTCCATGTGCGATCACTTTGGCAGATCGAGTGCATGCCGATAGTGATTTGGCACCACTTGAATGTGCGAAGACATTTCCTTCATCAGTGGAAAAAATCATCCATTATTCAGGGAAAGGTCGGGATATTACTGATTTTGAGACCTTCTTAAAATCAACTCAAGCTTCGGGACAGAAAAATTTACTGCTTCTCACAGGTGATAAGTTAAAAGGGCATACAAATGGTCAAGATGGAACGAATCGCACCCGATATTTAGAGTCTGTAAATGCGGTCATGGCCGCAAAGTGTTATGGTGGATTTCATATTGGTGTAGCTTTTAATCCCTTTAAATATGCTGAAGCTGAACGTGATGCACAATATTTAAAACTTCACAAAAAGATTAAAGCAGGAGCAGACTTTATCGTTACCCAGTTGGGTTACGATATGGAGGCTTTAAAACAAGCCAAGGCTTTTTTAAATCGTCATCGATACCCACAAAATATACTTGCTTGTGTTATGCCACTTAGTTTGGCACGTGCCAATTTTATGGTGAAACATAAGATCGCAGGAATTGTGATTACACCACACATGTTACGAGTGTTGGCTCAGGAAAAACAGGATGGACGAACTGAGAATGCTTATAAACGTTGTGCTATACAAATATTGATGTGTAAGTATTTGGGTTTTGCAGGTGTGCATCTTTCAGCATGCCATAAGCCTGAAGAGCAAAAGCTTTTAGAAAAATATATTGAACAATATCGACATTATGGTTTACAGGAACTCGAAGCACTCTGGAATGCACTGTGGCAAGTGGAGACTAAAAAGGAACTCGTGCCACAATTAGCTTATTATTCCCGCCAACCATCCTCTAGCCAGCTTATTAAATATCAGCAATTGCATTTCATGCACAAGGCTCTATTTGAGTCCAAAATTGCCAAAGGTGTGGGGCATTTTATTTTTAAAGCCTCACTCTGGGAAAATACTCCTGCAGAAAAAGCATTGTTAAAAACTGAATTTATCTCTAAGCAAGGGGTCGTGGGTTGTGAAAGTTGTGGTCAATGTAGGTTAGGAGATACTTTATATATTTGCCCTGAAACTTGTCCCAAAGGATTGGCGAATGGTCCTTGTGGTGGTACGACATTGGATCGCTGTGAGTTTGGAGATCGTGAATGCATTCATTCTGTGAAAGCCCGACTTGCCAAAGCCGTGGGACAGACTGACGTTCTAAAAGAAAAACTGATTCCAACTGTACCCATTGAAGTCCGTGGAACCAGTTCCTGGAAAAATTGGTATCTGGCGACTGAAGCTTAGCTTTCATCATCCATGGCATTCGAATAAAATTTCACGCCCAATTTGATGCGATCACGACCTTGGCTCATACGCCAACGGTTGGTATCACGTAAGGAGTATACACAGCCACAATATTCTTGTTGGTAGAATTCTTCCTTCTTGCTGATTTCAAGCATACGAACAGCACCACCATTTTTACGCCAGTTGTAGTCCCAATAGGTGATACCTTCATAATGTGAAGCAGAACGATGCCCACAATCATTGATCTGCTTCATATCTTTCCAACGAGAAATACCCAATGAGCTACTAATTAGGCTGAAGCCATTTTCAGCTGCATAAAGGGCAGTCCGTTCAAAGCGCATATCAAAACACATGGTACAGCGAATACCTTTCTCTGGCTCATTTTCCATGCCTTTGGCACGTGCAAACCAATTGTCTGTATCGTAATCACAGTCAATAAAAGGAATATTATGTTTTTCTGCAAAGCGAATATTTTCTTCCTTACGGATTTCATATTCCTTGACAGGGTGAATATTGGGATTATAAAAAAAGATCGAAAAGTCGATGCCTGATTCAATTAGGGTTTCCATCACTTCACCCGAGCATGGTGCACAGCAGGAGTGAAGCAGAAGCTTGTCATGACCTGCTGGGAGAGTCAATTTCTGACGTTCAAGTTTGTTTGACATAGTTATATGGGTTTAAATCTAAACCCTATATTTTAACGATTTAATTAGATAGTAAAGATTTGATATACTGATATTTTCTAAGGTTAAGATGAAAGAAATTCACTAATTGAAATTTAATAAGAACTAAAGTATATAAGAGAATAACTACAATAATGCTTTGGAATTAGAACATTGCAAGTTAATCAAAAGTCATTATATGAAGCTTTAAAATTAAGTGAAGAAATTATTAGGGCGTGTCCTCATTTGGCTTTGCACCAAATAAATATGCAGGCTATACGCATAGATTTATAATTGCGTGCTAGTTTATCAAATCGAGTTTGCAATAGCACGGAAATGTTTTGATCTCGCAAAAGCGTTTTCAACTAAATATCTTAATTTATATAGATATTTACCAAATTCTTTATCCGATCTCTTACTGTTTGATCTCAATGGAATAATAGGAATCATATTCTTGTTCTTAGCACATATTCGAATGTGCTCAGCATCATATCCCTTGTCAGCAATGAGATATGTTGCCTCGCCTACAATATCAATCAGTTGTTTTGCAACTTGACTGTCGTGGACGTCACCCCCAGTGATTTTAAAATCAATCGGTAATCCATTCGCGTCGGTTGCAAGATGTATTTTTGTTGTTTGTCCACCGCGTGATTGTCCAATTGCTCTTTCGAAACCATACCGAGCTCCACTTGCATGTTGATGCACGCGTATGTAGCTTCCGTCAATGAATACCCATTCTTGATCCAAGACGCCTCGTAATCTAAAAAAA